>NZ_MOWP01000002.1:0-1171 GCF_001983215.1 Frankia sp. CcI49 | reverse complement strand
ATCTGGACCGACACGGTCAGCTACTACCTGGAGGAACACGGCCTCGCCCCGGATCCGGACCTGCTCCGGCACATCGAACGGTCCGGGCTGCCGCCCGAGCCGGTCGACGAGGTGGCGCAGCACCGCGTGCTCGCCCACCTCCTCCTGCAGGCGGAGCCCGTCGACGACGAGGCGTGGGCCGTCCCGCAGACCGCCGCCCCGGCGCGTCGGGTCCCGGGACGAGGACCGGCTGATCCGTCCTGAACCGTCATGACCTGCCGGGACGTGTTCTCGGTAGGAACCGTGCGCAACCGGTACCGCGACCGCTGACGGCGCGTTCGACCAGGCGCGTCGGACCGGCGCATCGGACAGGTCGCGTCTGACAGGTCGCGGCGACGACGAGACACGGAGGTGGCAATGTCCCTGGCGCCGGAGCGGTGGGACTGGTCCTCGGCGCCGACGCCCACCGCCGACGCCGACGCCGGGGCCGGGGCCGGGGCCGGGGCTGGGGCTGGGCCCAGGGCTGGAGCCGATGCCGGGATCGGCGCCGGGCGCGACGTTGATGCGTCCACCGATGCGGCGACATCCTCGGTGGACGCGGCGGCCCGGGCCACCACGGCGGAGTCCACCGCGTACCACCGGGAGATGACCCGGGTCTGGCACTGGACGCTGCTCGGGCTGGCGGGCCACCTGCCCGACGATCTCCTGTTCCAGGCCCGGACGTGGCTCGCCGCCGGCCGGCGGCTGGACGTCGCGCGGGCGCTCGCCTTCGCGGCGGTCTCCGGGCACCTCGGTGTCTGTGCTGGAGAGATCCCGCTGATCCGCGAGGAGCTGGCCGCCGCCGAATCCGACCCGGATCTGCTGCGTGCGCTGGCCGCGCTGCCGCTCGGCGAACGCCAGCCCGGTGCCTGGGAGTTCCTCGCCACGGACCCCGCGCTGCCCGGCCCGCCGGTCGCCCTGGCCCTCGATCTCACCACCGCCGCCACCGCCACCACCGCGGCGCTCGATGTGGCTGACCAGGCGGCCGTCGCGGCGGCGGCGGGTGAGCCGGATGTTCTCGGTGTCTGGCGGTCGTGGCGGTTGCCGGCCTGGGGGATGTCGTGGCCGCCGCCGCGGCGGGTCTTCGTCGTCACGCTCGAGCCGCTCTCGGATGCGGCAGTGGCCGTGACCGCACGGTTGCAGGAGGCTCTGG
>NZ_MOWP01000001.1:0-240348 GCF_001983215.1 Frankia sp. CcI49 | reverse complement strand
ATCTGGACCGACACGGTCAGCTACTACCTGGAGGAACACGGCCTCGCCCCGGATCCGGACCTGCTCCGGCACATCGAACGGTCCGGGCTGCCGCCGGAGCCGGTCGACGAGGTGGCGCAGCACCGCGTGCTCGCCCACCTCCTCCTGCAGGCGGAGCGCGCCGAGGAGGAGGCGTGGGCCGTCCCGCGGACGCCCGGCCCTCCACGACCGGTCTCGGTATGACGCTGACCGCCCTGCGTCCGCGTTCCGTGCCCGACTCACCGCCCAGGTCCGCCGAGCCGCCCGAATTCGCCGAGGCGCACGAATTCGCCGAGGCGTTCACGTCCGCCCGGCCGTCCACGTCACCGAGGGCCAGGCCCGGGCAGTCATCGCCGGCCCGACACCGGATCACGCCAGGACGACCGGCGGCGCGGGCGCGGCCCGGCGGGCGCGGCAGGCCGGACGTGTCCGCGCCGCTGCGCGGCGCCGCCGTCTCCTGGGACGCGTCGGGACGTCCCACGGCCACCGGGGTGACGCCGGCGGCACTCGCGCCGCACGGGACCCCGTTCCGGCGGCCGCCGGTCCGCCCGGAGCCGGTGGACGAAACGGTGCGTGAACTCCTCGATGGCAGCCTCGGCACACCGGCCGGGCGGTTCTTCGTCCCCGCCTGGACGAATCCCGGGCGGCTCCCGCTCGCTCCGCCGGGCCTGTTCGTCGTCCATCTCGGTGCCGAGCGGACCGGCTTTCTGGCGAACGGCCAGCCGGTGGCGCCCGAGACGCTGGCCCAGGTGATCGAGAACTGCCACGAGTGGGGCCACCGCCCCGTTCTGGTGGTCGCGCGGCCATGCCCGTCGGAGACCCTGCTGGCGGGTCTCGCCGAGGTGCTGACGGCCCATCTGCGGGTCAGCGTCCACGCCGCCGACACCGGCCTCTGGCAACTGCCCGGCATCGTGTTCACGGGCGGAACCCTGCGGCGTTGGGGCGCCGTGGGCCTGGACGACGGCACCCACGATGCCCCGACCGCCCCTGAACCGCTGCCGGTAGCCGAAGCGGTGCAGGCGCCGGCGCTGACAGCCGAGCTGGTGCCCGCGGCCGAACTGGAGTCGACAGCCGAGCTGGCGCGCGGGTCGGCGCCGGGGGCGACCGCCGGGGCGGAGCCGGTGCAGGTGGTCGCGGCGCCGCCGGTACCCGTACCGGTGTCGGTGGGCGCACAGGACGTCCAACTGCCGGTGGCACTGCCCGTGGTCGTTCGCTGGACCGCACCCACCCCGCCGGAATGGTCACCAACGGCCCGGCCCCAGACCCCCGCGGACCAGCCGGCACCCGTCCGGGAAGGGCCGTCGGCCCCGCCGGTCGGGCCGCGGGCGGAATCGGTCGAACTCCTGCCGTGGGTCGCCGTGCGGCCCGGCGCGACGCCGGCGGACCGCGAACCGCTGCGCGCGCTCCTCGGCTGGCGGTACGAGGCACACGCGCGCGCGATCATGGGCATGCTCGCCCTGCAGCCGGGCCTGCGGTCGGTGTCCGACTCGGTCGACGTCCTGTCCGGCCTGGTCGCGCTGCGCGCCTACCTGTCGGCCGCGGTCACCGACGACGCGGCGCGGACCGGCGACGGCTCACCCGTCGTGACCGCGGGCCTCGTCGACTCCGTCCTGCGTGGCACGACCGCGACCGCGGGCGGGACCGGGGCCGGGGCCGGGGAGGCTGAGCGCGCCGGTGCGCTGCTGCTGGCCCGCTGCGCGGCCGCCGGTCTGAGCCGGCTGCCGGCCGCCGCCGGGCCGGTGTTCCGGCCCGCGCTGGCCGACCCGCGGCTGGCGACCGGCCTGCGCCGGGGCCAGATCCTGGCGGAGCCCGGGTTCCTCAGGGTCTCGACGACGCCGTGGACCGTCCCCGGTCAGACCGTGTGCTACGCGATCTGGTCCGCCACCGCTCGGCGCACGGACCGGCTGGGATCACCCGGGCAGCCGGCCGGCCCCGGCGGCCCCGGCGGTCCTGGCAGCCCTGGGGGTCCTGGCGGCCCCAGCGGGTCTGGCGGATCTGGCGGATCTGGCGGATTCGGCAGCCCCGCCGACCATGCGCTGTTCACCGCCGGCACCCGGTTCGTCGTGCTCGACGTCCTGCCTGGCGACGGAGCCGGGCACCCGTACGAAGGCACGGGCCCGGGGAACCCGGCGGGCACCGGGCCGGCAGGGCAGCCGCCGGGGGAGCCGTCGCGCCCGGTCTGGGTTCTGCTGCGCGAGTGTTTCGGTGGCCGCGCCGACGACGCTCTCGACGAACGCGCCCGCGGTCGGCTGCGGGAACTCGTGGCCCGCCTCGCTCAGCTGCCCGCCCCGGGACCGCTCGCCGCGGCGTCTCCCGGCGCGGTCGAGCCCGGTCGCACGGCCGGCCCGCTCATCGGCCTCGGTGACGGCGACCGTCCCTACGCGCCCGAGGGCGGCGATGTGCCACCACACAGTCGGGACGTCCCGTCGCCGGGCGGGGAGAGAGCCGAGGAGCCACAATGACCGCGGGCGTGCTGTCCGTCTCCGCCACCGACGAGGACTGCCTGCGCGGGCTCGCGCGGGCGCTGCTCGCCGCCGGCCCCGGGGACACGGTGGCCATCCGGCCGGGGGTGTACCGGGAGGCGCTGGTGTTCACCCGCGACGTCGTCCTGGTCGCCGAGGAGGGCCTCGGCACGGTGACCGTCGAGGTGCCGCCCGGCTCGGCGTTGCTGTGCGCCGACGGCGAGGTCCGCCTGCACGGCATCCGGCTGCGCGGCGGCGACGAGTACCTGCCGCTGGTGCAGGTGGCGGGTGGTCACCTCACCCTGGAGAACTGCGACGTCGTGGCGTCCACGGCGGCACTGCTGCATGTGCGCGGTGGACAGGCGCGGGTGCACGCCAGCCGCCTGGCCAACGAGACCGGCGCCGGTGTCGTCGCCGAGGGCGGCCGCGCCGAGCTGACGCATGTCGAGATCATCGTCGGCGGCACCGGCGGCGATGGGGACGGCGGTGGCGATGACGCGGGCCGGGGCCGCGGTGTCACCCGGGCCGCGACCCAGGGCGGGGCCGCGACGCTGGGCGGGGGGCCGGCCCAGGGCGGGGGCGGGGGACGGGACGAGAGCGGCTCCCGGGGCGGCACCGGCGGCGCGGGCGTGGGCAACGCGGTCGTGCTCGTCGGCGGCACGGGCCACGTGCTGCGTTCCTGCTCGATCGCGGTGGCCGGCGGGATCGGCGTGCTCACCGCGGGCACCGCCGGTCCGCTGCTGGAGCGCTGCTGGATCGACGCGGGCAGCGGCGTCGGCATCCTCGCCCGCGAGGACTCCCGGGCACGCCTGACCGACACCCGGGTCGGCCGCGGCCTCGTCGGCCTCTACGCGGCGGACGATGCCCGGCCCACCCTCGAGCGCTGCGAGTTCCGCGGCACGGCGGGGCACGCGCTGATGACCCTGGACCAGGCTGCCCCGATGCTCGTCGACTGCCTGGTCGAGACGCCGGAGGGCCACGGCCTGCACGCCACCGGCCGCTCCGCGCCGGAACTGCACGGCTGCATGGTGCGCGGCGGCGGGGCGGCCGGGCTCGTCGCCACCGAGGCGGCACGCCCCCAGCTGACCGGCGGGGAGATCGCGTCCTGCGGGGACGCCGGCGCGCTGCTGATCGCCCGCTCGGCGGCGCTGTTCGACGGCACCGCCGTGTACGGCAGCCCGGCGGGGCTGGTGATCGAGGACGCGGCCGCGCCCCGGCTGCGCGGCCTGGACATCACCGACGTCGACCACGGGGTGCGGGCTGTCGGCGGCGCCGGGCAGCTGGAGGAGTCCCAGGTCGTCGGCGCCCGACGGGCCGGCGTCGATCTGTCCGGCGACACCCGGCTGGAGGTGAGCAACCTGCGGGTCGTCGGCTGCCGGGTCGGCGTCGAGATCCGCGAGCGGGCCACCCCGAGCCTGGCGGCGGTGGACGTCGACGGCGCGCGCACCGTCGGGATCGTCGTCCGTGACGCGGCGCACCCGCGGATGGCCGGTGCCCGGGTCCACGACACCCGCGGCCCGGGTCTCGTCCTCGCGCCCGGCAGCAGCGCCACGATCACCGACGTCGACCTGGCCGCGAACGAGGGACCCGGCCTGCTGGTCGAGACGGACGGTGAGGTGTCCGTCGTCGGCGGGCTGTCGCGCGGCAACGGCGGGGACGGCGTCGAGGTCGTCGCCCGGACGTCCAACCTGCGACTGAGCGGAGTCGACACCGGCCACAACAACCGTCCCGTGCTGCCCACACCGGCTCCCGCGCCCACGTCCGCGCCCGCCCGCACCCCGATCCCCCCGTCGGCTGCCGGCGCGGCGAACGGCGCGGCGAACAGCGCGGCCGACGCATACGCTCCGGGCCCCTCCGACCATGCCGTGCGCGACGACGACCCGCCGCGCGGTCCCGTCTTCCCGTCCGGCCCGTCCGCCCCCGTCACTTCCAGCGGCGGTGGCACCGGCACCGGCACCGGCGGAGGCGCTGGCCCCGGCGGCATCAGCGGCGCCGGTGGTGGCGCTGACGGCGGCGCCGATCGCGGAGATCGCGCCGGCGGCACCGGCGCAGGCGCTGGCACCGGCGGAGGCGCTGGCACCGGCGCAGGCGCTGGCACCGGCGGAGGCGCTGGCACCGGCGGAGGCGGTGGCACCGGCGGTCGAGGCGATGGAAGCCGCAGCGGTGGCAGCGGCGGCCCGGCGGCCACCGGCGACCAGTCGGAGCAGGTCGCGGCGCTGCTGGCGGAGCTGGACGCGCTGGTCGGCCTGGAGGGTGTCAAACGCGAGGTCGCGACCCTGGTCGGGCTGCACCAGATCGCGCGGCGCCGGCGGGAGGCACGGCTGCACGCGCCCCCGCCGATGTCGCGCCACGTGGTCTTCGCCGGCCCGCCCGGGACCGGCAAGACCACCGTCGCGCGTCTGTTCGGGAAGATCCTCGCCGCGCTCGGCGTCCTGGAGACCGGCCAGCTCGTCGAGGTCGCACGCGCCGACCTCGTCGCCGAGCATGTCGGTGGCACCGCCGTGCGGACCACCGCGAAGTTCGAGGAGGCCATCGGCGGCATCCTGTTCATCGACGAGGCGTACACCCTCGCCCCGTCCGACGGCGGTCACCAGGACTTCGGCCGGGAGGCCGTCGACACGCTCGTGAAGCTCATGGAGGACCGGCGAGACGAGCTCGTCGTCATCGTCGCCGGGTACTCCCCGCAGATGCGCTCCTTCCTCGCCGCGAACCCGGGTCTGGAGTCCCGCTTCTCCCGCACCATCGAGTTCGACAGCTACAGCAGCGCCGAGCTCGTCACCATCGTCGAACGCCTGTGCCGCGACCATCACTACGCCCTCGAGTACGAGACCAGGGAGGCGCTGCGCCGCCACTTCGACAAGGTGCCGCGCACCGAGACGTTCGGCAACGCCCGCGCCGCCCGCCAGCTGTTCGAGACGATGCTCGGCCGGCAGGCCCACCGGCTCGCCCGCACCCCCGACGCCCCCGACCTCGAACTGGCCCGCCTGCTGCCCGAGGATCTCGGTGACACCGTCGGCCCGCAGGCCGAGGACGCCGCGGCGGAGCGCAACCGCGTCGTCGAGGGCCTGCTGCGCCGCCTGAACGCGATGACCGGACTCGCCGAGGTCAAGCGCGAGGTCTCCGACCTGGTGGACCTGGTCGCCTCCGCGCAGGCCCGCGCCGACGCCGGTCTGCCCGCCCCCGCCGTCTCCCGCCACCTGATCTTCGCCGGGCCGCCCGGAACGGGCAAGACCACCGTCGCCCGGCTCTACGGCGAGCTGCTCGCGGCCATGGGCGTCCTGCGGACCGGTCAGCTCGTCGAGGTCTCCCGCGGCGACCTCGTCGGCCGGTACGTCGGGCACACGGCGGCGAAGACCGCGGAGGTCTTCGACTCCGCCCGCGGCGGCGTGCTGTTCATCGACGAGGCCTACGCCCTGGCCACCGGCGGCGACGGCGCCGACTTCGGCCGGGAGGCCATCGACACCCTGGTGAAGCTCATGGAGGACCATCGCGACGACATCGTCGTCATCGCCGCCGGATACACCGCCGACATGGACCGGTTCCTCGCCGGCAACGCCGGCCTCGCGTCCCGGTTCAGCCATCGCATCCGCTTCGCCTCCTACTCCGCCGACGAACTGGTGGCGATCTTCGAAAGCCTCGCCCAGGCGAGCGGTTACGAGCCGCACGGCGGCACCCTGCAGGCCCTGCGCGAGCACTTCGACGGTCTGCGCCGCGACGAGGCGTTCGGCAACGGCCGCTACGCCCGCCAGATGCTCGACCGGGTCATCACCCGCCAGGCCAGCCGCCTGCGCCGGATGCCGGCGCCCACCGTCGACGACCTGCAGCAGCTGCTGCCCGGCGATGTCGCCGCGGCCCTGCTGCGCTGATCGCCGGGCCCGACCGGGCAGGACCGGGGCCGGGCAGGACCGGGGCCGGGCAGGACCGGGGCCGGGCAGGACCGGGGCCGGGCAGGGGCCGGCCGGGCCGGAACCGGCCCCGGCGGGGGCGCAGCACCGGCCGGGGCGGGTCGACCGGCGTCAGGATGTCGGCGTACCGCGCCGTCCGCCGCAGGTCCGGCGGGAGTGGTGCCCGGTGGAGGCGGACCGGACCGCGACGCGGGCGGAGGGGTGGGCGGAGGTGGGCCGGGCCGCGGTGTGGCCGGGGCCCAGGCCGAGCTGGTCCGCGACCTGGCGCAGGGCACGCCGACCGTAGTGGACGCGGCTCTTCACCGTCCCCACCGGCACTCCGAGCCGTGCCGCCGCCTCCTCCGACGTCCGCCCGTGCAGGTAGACCTCGACGAGGGCGGACCGGTGGACGGGCCAGACCTGCCGCAGGGCCTCCTCGACGACCACGGACAGGACCACGGCCTCGCAGGTGTCCCAGGGCATGGCGATGTCGGCGTGGTCGGCGGTGAGCTCAAGCTCGGTGGGACGGGCCTGCCGGGCCCGGTGGCCGTCCACGGCCAGGTTGTGCGCCACCCGGCGCAGCCAGCCGTGTACCGAGCCCGGCTGGGTCGTCAGCCGCTCCAGGTGATGCCAGGCGCGCAGGAACGTCTCCTGGACGACGTCCTCCGCCCGCCCGCGGTCCCCGCCGGTGAGGCGTGTCGCGTAGGAGAGCAGCGGCCCGCGATGGGTCCGCACGAGTTCCTCGAAGACCTGCTCCCGGGGCAGAGCCGCAGGCGCGGTGATGTCAGGTTCGCTGTCGGAAAGCATGCGGTAAACGTCGCGGAGAAGCGGCATGCCCCGACAGGGAGCGGACCCTCCACCCGGTGACGCCCACCCCCGCTCCGGGTAGGGCTGTCCCTACCCGCCGACCACCGCCGACCCTGGGCACAGCCAGTCGAAGAGTGAGGATTCTGGTCCGCCCAGAGGCTGTCTCAGATCGGCACCGATCGAGATCGTTGGTCGGTGGGCGGGGAGGTTCGCGCTCCACGAACGCGGCCGGACCTCCGAGCGCCCGAAAGCCCTGTTTGGCGAGTCGCAAGAGTGAACGATTTTGGTCGTCCCAACGACCAAAATCCTTACTTCTTGCGGGTTGCCAGGTGAACCTGCGCCCCTTTTGCCGCTCTTGAGGTGAACTGCCTGTGCCGCGCGGCGGTAACAACCGAAATCGTCAAATCCTGCTCGGCAGCAACGACAACCCGAAGCTCGTACGACCTGCGGTCGGAGCCAGGGCCCGAGCCTGCGGAACGCCGGCACCCGGGGTTTCCAGCACTGATGCCGGCGCGGAGGACGCGGTGTCGCGGTGGGTGTAGCCATAGACCGCGCCGGCGACGACCGCGAGGAGCAGGCCGACAACCGCGAGCACGAGACGGCGCCCGAGCGGTTGTGCCGCCGCGGGCATGCCGCTGTTCCCGCCGGCTGCCGGTCCAGCACCGGCGGCTGCATCCCCCGAATCTCCTGGCTCGCCCGAATCTCCCGGCTCCGCTGGATCCCCCGGATCCGGTGATGCTTCGTCCTTCCCCGAATCTCCCGCGTTGCCGGGTACGGCGGCCGGCACACCGGCCTGCCCGGCAGCCGCGGGCCTGCTCGCCGCAGGCTTGCTGGCCGCGGGCTTGCTGGCCGCGGCCCCTCCGAACGCGGGTTCGGCGACAGCGGGCGCCGGGCCGGAGGCCTGCGCTCCCGCCGTCACCGATGACCTCGGGTTCTCCCCGGACGGCGACGGCGAGGAGCCGGGCCCAGCCGGTGCCGGGGCTTCGCGCCCGTCCGTGGGGCGTGCGGGCCTGGGGACGTCCGTGGGCGGAGACGACACGGCGGTGGTGCGGGCGGGGACGGAGATCGTCGGCCGGGGCGTCATCCCCGGCACAGGCGCAGGCCCGGCGGCGAGCAGCGCAGCGCCGAGAGCCACGGTGCGCTGCGGGTGGGTGTCGACGATCACGGGACGGCCCAGGCTCTCCTCAACCATCCGCGCCACCAGGGGGATGCGCGAGGAGCCGCCGGAGAGCAGGACCGCGGTCAGGTCCGCAGGCTCGACGTCCGCGGACCGCAGGGCCCGGTGCAGGGCCTCGACGGTCGAGCTCAGGGCCGGGCGGATCAGTTCCTCGAACTGCGCCCGGGTGATCTCGACGTCCCGCCGGACGGTGCGCAGGAACACGGGTATGACCGCCTCCGCGTCGAAGGAGAGCGCCTCCTTCGCGAGGATGCAGTCGGACCGCAGCCGGGCGAGCGCGGCAGCGTCCTCCCGCGCGACGGGGTCGGCGGCGGTCGACGCGGAGCCGCCGAGCGTGCCGGAGGCGGCGAGGTCGCCGAGGGGTCCGGCCACGGGCCCCAGCGCGGACACGGCCCCGTCGAGGGCCCGGTCCACGTACTGGAACACCGCCTCGTCGAAGTCCGCGCCGCCCAGCCACTCGACGCCTTCGGGGGTGCCGAGGACGCGGGCCCTGCCGTCCTCGTAGTGCAGGACGGCGGAGTCGAAGGTGCCGCCGCCGAGGTCGTAGACGGCGATGACGCTGCCGTCGGCCAGCTGCTGGCGCCCGGCCCCGGCCGGCCCCGCGGGGTGCCCGGCACCCGCCGTACCCGCGAGCCCACCTGCCGCCGTGCCGCCCGCACCCGCACCCGCACCCACGCCCGCGAGCGCATCCGCCGCCGCGGCGACGTTGTCCTCCCCCAGCGCGTAGTAGATGGCCACGGCCTCGGGCTCGGTCACCATCCGAACAGCGTCCAGACCGGCCAGCCGGGGCACCTCGTCGAACTGTTCGAGCCGGTACTGCCCCCACACCGCCGGCCGGCTCAGGACGATCCGCGCCGGTGGGTGGCCGATCCGCGCGGTCGCGGCCGCGACGGTGTCGGCCAGCACGGCGGCCAGGAGCCGGACCGGTGAGAACGGCGCGCCACCGAGGAGCAGCGGAGTGGGGTCACCGAGCCGGCGTTTGAACTCCCACGCCGCCCGGCCCGGGTCTCGGCGCGCCTGCCGGTCGGCGGCGTCGCCGGTGAGCAGGCTCGAATCGGATGCCGCGAACGCGACGGACGGAGTGAGCAGGTCGCGACCACCGAGGCCGACCATCTCGATCCGCCCGGGACGCCCGATGGCCGCAGCCGTGGAGGTCGTCCCGAGGTCGACGCCGAGACCGTAATCCACCGTGGCCGCTCCCGGGGCTTAACCGCACGATTCCGTGCCGAATGATAGCGGCGCCCGGTGTCGCCGGTAGGTTCATCTCACCCGGCGTCCTGGGAGACGAGCGCGACGGCCTCGACGATCCCGGTGGTCTCGGTCGTCTCGGTCGTCTCTCCTGGGCGGGTGCGCCCGGTCTCGAGGTGGTGGCCGAGCTCCTCGATCGTCCGGGTGGCGATGAGCCCGTGCCCGCGGGCGGACATGTGCATCCTGTCGGAGCTGTAGGCGTCGCGGTCACCGGCGGCGGGATGTGCCCACAGCTCGACCCAGATCGTCCCGTACCCGCGGGCGATCTGGTGCGTCGCGTCGTTGAGCTGCTCCAGCCGCGGCCGGATTCCGGCCAGCTCCGGCAGCCCGGCGGTGATGTCCATCAGGCTGTAGAGGAAGATCGTCGCGCCGGCCCCGGCCAGCGCGCCGACCATCGCGTCGAGGTTCTCGCGGTAGACGTCGGCGTCGAAGGCCGGCGCCAGGATGTCGTTGCCGCCGCAGACGACGGTGACCAGGTCGGGCCCGAAGTCCAGCACCTTTCCCAGCTGGGTCTCGCGGACCTCGGTGGACAGTTGGCCGCGGCGGCCGGTGTTGAGGTAGGCCAGCCCGGGCCGGACGCGCCGGAGCGCGGCGGCGATCCGGTCCGCCCAGCAGGTCGGGTCGTAGCCGTCCAGCGGCTCGAGGATGCCCTCGGCCATCGAGTCGCCGAGGGCGGCGTACCGGTTCCAGGTCGCGGCCCTGAGCAGGATGTCCGTCTGCTCCGGGGTGGCGATGTACCTGTCCTGCCGTTCGGCGGTCGGCAGCACATGGTGACCGGGCGCGTGGTGACCGGGCGCGTCGTCACCAGACACGTGGTCACCAGACACGTGACCACCAGGCACATGGTCACCAGCCACCTGCGCATCCACCTCGCCGAGGTCGTCGCTCATTGCTGCCTCACGTTCCCGTCTGCGTCGAGAAGGTCTTCGGCCGGAGATCCCCGCGGCGCACCACAGGGACGCCGCGCACCGTGTCGAGCACGGCGACGGCGAAGCGTGAGCCCGCCGCGGCCATCAGCATAGCGATCGATCGTTCGCTATTGAAGTGCGAACGTTCGGTCGCTAAATTGCCGCCATGAGCTCCCGAGCCCCTGCTCCCCCATCCGCACGGACGCCGCTCCTGCTCGCCTGCGGCGGCTCGTTCCTCGCCTTCCTCGACGCGATGATCACCAACCTCGCGGTGCCGGACCTGGCGCACGACTTCGAGGTCGGCGTGACGTCCGTGTCCTGGGTGGTCACGATCTACGCGATCCCCCTCGCGGCGCTGCTCGCACCCGCCGGGCGGCTGGCCGACGTGCTGGGCCGCCGGCGGCTGTTCCTCATCGGCGCAGCCGTGTTCACGGCCGCGTCGCTGCTCGTCGCCGTCGCCCCGGTGTTCGCGGCCCTGCTGGTCGGCCGCGCGGCCCAGGGAGTCGGCGCGGCACTGCTGATCCCCGCGTCGTTCGCGATCGTGCTCGCCGACACCGCGCCCGAACGCCGGGCGGCGGCCATCGCGCTGTGGAGCGCCTCGGCCAGTCTCGCGGCGGTCCTCGGGCCGGTGGTCGGCGGAGTTCTCGTCGACGCCGTCGGCTGGCGGGTGCTGTTCTGCGTGAACGTGCCACTCGGAATCTGGCTGCTCGCCCGCGCCCGGCAGCTGCCGACCGCCACCCCCACCCCAACTCCAACTCCAGCGCACACCCAGACAGCCGCCACCCAGCGCGGACGTTTCCCGGACGCCACGGCGACAGCACTGCTCACCGGTGGGATCGCGGCCCTCGTCCTCGGGCTGACGGAAGCCGAACGGTGGGGCTGGGCGGACCCGGCGACGCTCGCCTGCCTGATCGGCGGCGGCGCCGCGACGCTGGTGGCCATCGGCCGGTCCGCGGGCCATCCCAGCCCGGCGATCGAGGTCGGCCTCTGGCGCAACCGCACCTACGCGGCCGCGAACGCGGTCTCCGCCCTGTTCGGCGCGTTCCTCTTCGCGTCGCTGCTGCTGGGCGTGCTGTTCCTGGTGAGCGTCTGGGACTACTCAGCGCTGCGCGCCGGGCTCGCGATGACGCCGGGAGCGGTGTTCTCCGCGCTGGTCGGGATCACGATCAGCCGATCGAAGCGGCAGGCGTCACCGCGGGTGCTCGTCGTCGCCGGCGCGCTCACGCTGGCGGCGACGGCCGGCGCGCTCGCGCTGTGGCTCCCGGCCGAGCCGAGCTTCCTCACCGCGTGGCTGCCCGGCGGGTTCGGCCTGGGCCTCGGGATCGGCGCCATCTCCGTCGGCTCGTCGAGCGCGGCGGCGCTGTCCGTCGACCCGACCCGCTTCGCCGCCGCCGTCGGCCTGAACATCGCCGCCCGCCAGATCGGCGGCGCCCTCGGCATCGCGGCACTGGCGATGCTCCTCGAGAGCCGCGCCGGGAGCGATCCCCTCACGCCCTACGAGCACATCTACTGGCTGATGGCCGCGCTGTCCTTCGCCGCGGCGGGTGCCGGCCTCCTGCTGCGCCCGAACCGCCCGGAAACCACAACCGTGCCCACACCGCCGCCAGCATCGCCGTCGCCGTCGCCGTCGCCGTCGGTGGAGGCTGCGTCGGCGTCGATGCCGACACCGCCGCCGGTCCAGAACCTGGCCGACACGCGGCCATGACGCCGTGCGCACCCGGCTGCCGCTACCGGACGTCCGTCGGGAAACGGGCGTCGCACGGTGCCGCCGTGGGAGCACAGGTACCCACGACGCTCACCTGACTGGGCGAGTCGAAGGCGGTGGTGAGGTCCTCGACCCGCAGCAGGACGGCGGGGGGCCGGCCGACACCGTTGCCGTCGAGCTGGATGGTTCCGTAGACGCCGGGGTAGTCGGTGCTGGTGCAGACTCCGGCCGCCGGGCCGCGCAGGCAGCCCAGGATCCGTCCGCGGGCGTCCGACGCGGTGGGTGGAACACCCGCTCGTATCAACGCGTCGTTGATCAGCAGGAGTGAGTCGTAGCTGAACGCCGCCCACCCGCCGGCGAGCCAGCGGTCCTCCGGGTGGGCTCCCGGCCCCGCGCAGCGGCCCAGGTAGGCGCGGATGTCGTCGTAGAAGTCCAGCTGCTGTCCGCCGGCGCCGACGCCAGTGTCACCGGCGCCGGCCATTCCCGCGCAGGTCAGCGTGCGGCCCCGGTAGGCGATGAGCACCTGCACGCCGTGCGGCACATGGCGGGCCAGTTCCCGGTCCGCCAGGAAACGCCCCGCGGAGTCGGAGACCGCCACCTGCGGCATCCTGGATCCGCAGGCGAGACGAAGTGCCTGGGCGAACTCGGCGAAATCCGTGTACCGCCCACCGAAGAAGACCACAGGGCGCCCAGCACCGGACGTCTCCTCCGTAGCCGTAGCCGTGCCCGGACCCGGACCCGGACCCGGACCCGAAGCCGAGGCCGAGGCCGAGGCCGTTCGAGGTTGGACGTCGGGTGTCTCCGGCGGGCAGGCGACGCGGGCGGTCTCGGAGAGCGGCCGGTCCGACGACCACGGTACGAGGGAGACCGGCACCGGCGGTGCGGCCGGGATCGATGCTGCCACCGCCACGGGCGCTGGCGGGCAGGTCGACCGCGCCTTCCCGAGGCCTGCGGCCCCCCCGGAGAGCTCCTGGACGTGTGACGACAGGCGCCGCCGCCACACGTCGCAGTACAGCGAGGTCAGATAGAGATCGTCGGCGGCCGGCTCGGTCTGCGATGCGTCGGTGACCGGGAAGAAGAAGGCCAGCGGCTCGTTCCGGTTGCGGGCGTACTCGTAGATCAGCTGGACCTGGTCGTCGTTGGTGGAGTTGATCTGGAAGAACATCGGCTGCGGGCGGGGCGCCGCCGCGCCGGCAGCCGCGCTCAGGAGCGCGGCACCGGTCAGGGAGGTGCCGGGCGAGGAGGTACCGGGCGAGGAGGTACCAGCCGGGGAGGTGCCGGGCGCGCCCGTGGCGAGGTCGTCGTCGCGCCCGACGGCGCGGGCGAGAGGCTCCCCGAATCCGTCCGCGCTCATCGTCGGGCTGATCATCGGGACGCCGGCGGCGCCGAGCGACGCGCCCAGGGCGTCCTGCACCTGCGCCATGCTGTTCACGGTGATGACGGCGGCGGCCAGCGTCGGGTCCGCGGCGAGCTGCCGCAGCTTCTTCGTCAGGGTTTCCAGATGTCCGCCGATGGCGGTCTCGGTGCCGCGGCGGACCGTGAGGTCGCCGGTGTTGACGATGGCGAGACGCACGTACGGCAGGTGGGTGCTGCGCGCGCTGTTTATCCGCCGCTGTGCGGCGTAGGCGCCGGCGAGGCCCTCGTGCTCGGCCACCACCGACCGGATCGCCCTGGTGGGGGCGGCGGAGGTGAGAGAGGTGATCAGCGCGACCGTGACGAGTGGGCGCTGGGCGCCGGCCAGCTGTCGCACTCTCTTGTTCTCCCGGTAGATCAGGTCCTCGTCGAAGAGGTCGGGAGTGTCGTCGGGGCCCGGCTGGCGCACGGCGAGCCGGGCGGCGACGGCGGACACCGCCCCACCGGCGACGTTCCCGGCGAGCTGGCTCCAGCCGAGGCAGGTCCGGTAGCCGATCCACTCGTCCCCGGCGCTGTCGGTCGACAGGTCCTGCTCCGAGCCGGCCATGGGCCGCAGGCAGTAGGGCTGGCTGGGGCTGCGCTGGATGTACAGCGCCGTCGCCGTCAGGACTGACACGAGGGCATACGCGGTCAGCCGGCGCAGCCGCGGTCGGGCCCGCCGCGGCCAGGCAAGGGCGAGGAGCGCGAGGAACCCGCCGGCCAGCCGGGCACGGCAGCGCCTGGCGAAGCGCAGGCGAGCCACCGCCAACGCGGCGGCTCCCGGCCGCCACCATGCCGGGCCCGGCAGGCTGTTCCACCAGGTCACGACGGCCGCGGGCAGGCCTCGCAGGGCCCGGCGACGCGCCCGCAGCCAGGAACGGCCCTGCGCGCGTCGCCGCCAGGCGGCACGGATCTGCTGGTCCACGGTCGCCGGCATCGGATGGTCGGTCACGACGATCGCCGAGGGCCGGCGAGCGGCAGCGACGATCCACCACATCCATCGGGGCAGCCGCGGGGAATGCCAGCGGAGGTACTCGTCGAGCAGGACCGGCCGCCTGCCGTCCGCGGGCGTGGCCACGAGCAGGACCGGCAGGCGCCCCGGCACGTCACGCGCGCGGAACCAGCCGGTGGGGAAGAAGCGGCGCGCGTCGTACCGAAGGTCACGCAGGAGCGCCTGTGCCAGTTCCTGCTCCGTCGGTACTGCCCGGATGCCGCCACGGGCCAGTCGCCACAGCCCGGCGAGCAGCCGTGCGGCGATGAGCAGCATGCCTGTGCCCAGGCAGACGGCGCCGAGGTTGTACGCGAGGTCCCCCTGGCCGAACTCCCTGACGTCGGCGGCACTCATCAGGGAGGCGCCCAGGCTCGCGAGACCGAGCCACAGCAGGACGACCGGCTCCACCGCGTGCTTCCACCGCTCCCGCCGCGCGGCGATCCGCCGCCGGTCGAGGAGATCCTCCGCCTCACCGGCTCCGCCACCCGATCCACCGCCGGCTCCGCCCGATCCACTGACGGCTCCGGCCGGTCGCCGCAGCGCGGCGGTGAGATCGTCGTACCTCCGTGTGTCCGGAGCCGCCGAGCCCGCCCCGCGCAGCGCCTCGTCGATCGCGTCCTGGACGCGCCGGTCGTCGGCCCGTGGCACCCGCACCACCCAGGCACCGGGCACGGCGGCCGCGACCGCCGCCGCGAGCTCGTCGGACACGACCGGTGCCGAGACAACCGGACGGGCTCCCCACCACCATCTGCCGCCGCTGCCGCCGCCGCTGCCGCCGCCGCTGCCGCTGCCGCTGCCGCCAGCCAACGCCACGACGTCGCGAACGACGTCCGGTACATCGCGCCGATCCGGTGAACCCGCCACTCCCCACCCCACCCGTGGTCACGCCAGGTGCATGAATGGGCACTGTAGCGGCAGGCGCCTCGTCACCCTGAGCGCGGCCAGGGGCGCACTAGCCCAGGGCGAGGTCTTCCAGAACGTCGGGATCGGAGACGTCCCGGCCCGCCGCCACGGCGTCGTCGTAGCGCTGGGCGGCCTGGGCGTCGACGTCGTCGGAAGTGACTCCGGCCTTCCAGTAGGCCGCGGCGCGCAGGTCGTCACGGGCCACCCCGAGATCGGTGAGCAGCACCCGGCGGATCGCCCGCACCTCCCCCGCCTCGCCGGCGACCCAGGCCAGCGTGCCGCCGCGCGGACGGGGCAGTGCCCGCACCCCGTCGGTCAGGCTGCCAGCCGGCACCCAGCGCACGTCGTCGCCGGGCCGGTCGGGCAGGAGTTCCCGGTCAGCCGGGGCGGCCCCGCTGATCACGACGACGGCTCGCTGCTCCGGCGGCAGGGCGGCGACGATCGCGGCGACCGCCGGCAGGCCGCAGACGTCGGCGGCGAGAATCGTCAGCTCCGGCCGCGCACCCCCGACCTGCGATCCGACCACGAACTCGATGCGCATTCCGATGATGCCGGCGACGTCGCCGCCCGCCAGGTCGTCGAGCCAGCGGGCCACCAGACCGGTGCCATGCGAGTGGACGTCGAAGGTGAGCCGGCGGGTCTCCGGGTCGAACGAGCGCACGGTGAACGCCCGCGACAGGCCTGGACCGTCGTCGCCGTCGTCGTCGCCAGCCCCCGGCGGGAACAGGCGGAAGGCATCGGCGGGCGTCGGGTCGGTGTAGGCGGCCAGGCCGGCTCCGACGACGGTCACCCGGCGGAAGGACGGCGAGACCTCGGCGACGGACTCGACCTCCACCGAGCAGTCGAGCAGGCGACCGGCACGGTCGGCACTGCGGGAACGGATCGCCTCGCGCAGGCTGGGCATCGCGTCAACACCCCTCATCTTCGGCTTAGGTAAGGCTAACCTAGCCAAAGCTGGGGTGCGGCGGAATACGAACGAAGCGCACGCCATGACGTAACAGCGCAGGTCAGCAGCCTCGCGCCGAGATCAGGCCCGCCCCATCCACGCTTGCCACCCACCGGTCAGAACCCGACATCCAGCGTGCCCGTTGCCCGGGTCGCTAGAGTCGATTCCGGTGATCAGAACGGCAGCGTGCGTCCACCCGCGGTCCGGGTCCGGAAGGGTCCGGAAGGGTCCGGAAGGGTCCGGAACAGCGGGCGGAACACGGTGACGGAACGGGGGCGAAGTGGCGGCACCAACTGACCTCAAGGTGATCAGAGCGCTGGCGGAGGAGTTCTCGGACCCGCTGGAGGCGAAGACCCTTGTGGAGCGCGCGGAGCTAAGACGGGGGCGGCAGCCCGGGTGGCAGACCGGGAACGCGGAGCTGTTCTGGTCGGAGGTGCACCGCCTCTTCAAGGGCGGCGCGGTTCTGGGTGGCTGGCCGAAACTGCTGCGCGAGGCCCACCTCGAACGGCCGGGCAATCCTGTCATCACCGCGGCGGCGGCCGCGGCAGGCGTCTCGATCACCTCCGCGGCGAAGCCCGCCTCCTCGCCCGATGACGCCCACGCCGCAGCGGATGACAGCGGTGGTGCCGGGCCAACGAACACAGCTGGTCCAGCAGCCGGCGCAGCCGGTTCGCCAGCGGGCACAGGCGGTTCACCGACGGGCACAGCCGGGGCCGCGCCGACCTCCGCGGCCAGCGGGCCGTCGACGGGCGCCATCGGCCCCTGGGACTTCTTCATCTCCTACACCGGGGCTGACCAGCGGTGGGCGGAATGGATCGCCTGGCAGCTGGAGGAGGCGGAATACTCGGTCTACCTCCAGGCCTGGGACTTCGTGGCGGGGTCGAACTGGATGAACATGATGACCAGGGGAATCGAGCATTCCCAGCGGACCATCGCGGTGCTCTCCAGTGCCTACATGACCTCGGTGTGGGGGGCGGCCGAATGGCAGGCGGCGCTGCGTCACGACCCTGACGGCTTCAAGCGCAAGGTGATCCCCGTGCGGATTGAGAACTGTCCGCGACCCGAACTGCTGGAGGGCGTGGTCTCCGTCGACCTGTTCGGTCTTGCGCGGGATCAGGCGAAGGAACGTCTCCTCGACACCGTCACGAGCGTTGTCGCGGGCCGGAAGAAGCCGGCCACCGAGCCGGACTTCCCACCCGACGGACCGGGTTCCACGCCCTGACAAGCGCGCCCGGGCGGGTGTTCGCCCCCTCCCCGGTGGTCATTCCAGCCCGATGCGACCAGACCAGGACAGCTAGACTTTACCCAGCCTGCATTCTGCAGCGATAATGCAGGCATGACCGTTGCAGTCACCGTACGCGACGTACCAGAAGACGTACGGGACACGCTTGCGCAGTATGCCCGCCAACAAGGCCAGTCGCTGCAGGCGTTCCTGCTCGGAGTGCTCGCACGGCAAGCCGGGTATGCCCGGAACCAGCAGATCCTTGCCGCCGTGGGCGGCGAGCTCGCGGCGGGTGGCGGCGCCGGCCCGGATGCCCCAGCTGCCGCCGACGTCCTGGCCGCTGCCCGCGCCAGTCGCGTCGAGGAGACGTCCGCGAACGAGCCCGGAGCGCACGTTTCCGGATGATCGTCGTGGACGCCTCCGTGCTTGCCAACGCCCTCGTCTACGCCGATGAGCGAGGGCATCGGGCCCGCTCGATCCTGAGTGCCGATCCCGAATGGGCGGCTCCCGAGCACTGGAAGATCGAGCTGTTCTCGGTCATGCGGGGGCTGGCACTCGGAAACAAGATCAGTGATGACATGGCGCACGCTGCGATCAGTCGGATTCCCGAGCTTGGCGTCGACCACGTTCCCGTCGAACCGCTCCTGCCTCGCATGTGGCAGCTTCGTGCCGGCATCAGCGGCTACGACGCCGCCTACGTCGCCCTCGCGGAATCCCGAGCCATCACCCTCGTCACCTCCGACGCCCGGCTCGCCCGCGCCGCCACCCGCTACTGCGCCATCCGCCTCGTCGTCTAGACCGTCACGGCGGCCGCGGGTAGGCGCGACGTCAACCGCGAGAACATCCAGGTCCAGCAGCGAGAAGCGTCGGAACCCGGTCATGGTCGCGGGCTCCGACGAACCGGACCGGCAGGGCGGTTTGTGCCCGTCGCACGCGACCTGCGACGCTATGCACATGGGGGAAGGCCGTTACCGTTCGGCTGCCGTGCCAGAAGGGCGGATGTCCGACCTACTGACCGAGCGAGAGCTGCAGGCACTCGCCGACTCCTTCGAACAGCCCCTCGCACAGTTGGTTCTTGAGCGGGCCGGGCTCACGCGGGCACGGCAGCCCAGCTGGACCCCCGTCTCGTTCTCAGCCGTGGATTTCTGGCGCGCCGTCAACAGGCTGATCGAGCAGGCGAGCCTGGCCGGCCTGCGAGGACGGATCCTTGACGAAGCCCACGCTGAGCGCCCGGCCCGCGACGAGTTCCAGCCAGCCCTGCGGCCGGACTCCCCACCGACGCCCTTTCGGGCAGGCCGAGCCGCCGAGCCGCGCATCAGCATCGACGAACGCGCCAACCACCGACGGATTCTCGACAAAGCTGCCGAGCAGACGGGCTACCGGCTGACCGAGGCCTGGACCATCAACGAGCTGACCGCCTTCTGGGATTATCTCTGCGCACACCGCAAAGACCCGGGCGTCGACGCAAAGACGAACATGGCCGCCCGCAGGCGGCTTGAGATCCTGATCCGCGCGTTGAATGCACGCGCCTTGCTTCAGGAGCTCGGCGCGACCCGGCTCCAGCACCACCTGTTCGTGCACATCTACTGGAAGGCCGTGAACAACGTTCCCGCGCCGGGCGCGACGCTGGAGCGCCTGCTCATTACCGCGGCGGGCGTGCGGGACGACACGGATTGGTCCGTGAAGAACGCCTTGGCCCGTCTCGTCATCGGCCTGGCCAGCCACTACGGGATCTCCCCTCCTCAGACACCGGCGCTCTCCGAATGGCTCGAGGACGCCGGCGTCTCGATAGCGGACGCAGAGGACTACCGCCAGCAGATGGGACGGCCTTCGTGGCTACTCATCGACCTCGGCGACGAGCCGCGCGAGCACGGCACCGCGGCGGCACCGCCGTTCGTGGTCCGCGGCGTGCTGTCCACGGCGGACGGGCAGGCCCGCTCCTGGACGAAGCGCTCATCGCACGGCCTCAAGGACGCGATGCGGCTGCTGATGGAGGAGGTGCAGGACGAGCAGAACCTCGTCGTCGACCTCGCCCTGCCCGCGTCGCTGATGGCCGCGCGGGTCGAGCACTGGGACGTCGTGCGCTTCGGTGCGGGATACCAGGCGCTGAGCAAGCGGTACGACGACATCCGGCTGCGCTGGTCGCGGCGTTTGCACCACCGGTACGAACGCCGGCCGCTCCCAGCGAAGTGGAAGTCAACCTGGCGCATGGACCCCTGTGCGATCGCCCAGGACTTGCTCCGCGACCGCGACAGCCTGACGCGCTGGTTGCTGGATCGTGAGCACGAGGCCTATCCGTTCCTGATGGGGACCGCCATCGAGGCGCCTTTTGATCCGCTGGGGACGCTGCTCGCCCACGGCTCATATTTCATTATCTGGCTCTCACCCGAGGCCGACCCGATGCTTCCTCACACGATCACACAGATCGCCAGGCCAATGTTGGCCGAGCTGCGCCGGGTGGCCCTGCCCGAGCAGATTCCGCCCCGCGTCCGGACCACGATGGCCGTCATCTGGGACGACCCTGATGGTCGCGAAGGCTACGCCTACTCGCCGGTGGGCCTACTGCCCGGCGCCGGCACGGAAAGGAAATAGCGTCAGTGGTGTGGGAAATCTTCACAGCCAGCGGAACGCCGAGGACAGCTGGCCGGGCGTGGGAGGCGATTCCCGAGCCGCCACCCTGGCGGCGGCACAGGCCGGCCGGCACGGCACCGACATTCCTCCCCCCGCCAGGTCTCACCGACGCGGTCAACGCGGCCCTCCACCTGCGCCGGCCGCTTCTGCTGACCGGGCTGCCCGGCTCCGGGAAGTCGACGCTAGTCGAGATGATCGCGGCCGAGCTGCAGCTCGGCGAGGTGCTCCGGTGGCACATCACCTCGAAAAGCACGCTCGAGGATGGTCTCTTCGGCTACGACGCCCTGGGCCGGCTACACGCCAGTCAGGTCGAACGCGCCCGGACGAGCACTCTCGCCGAGGGCGCACGTTCCGTCGGAAATGCCGACGATGTCGCGAGATTTGTCACGCTGGGGCCGCTCGGCACAGCGCTCGCGGACACCGAACGCCCCAGGGCCGTGCTCATCGACGAGATCGACAAGAGCGATCCCGATCTACCAGGTGACCTTCTCGATGTGCTCGAACGCCACGAGTTCCGGATCCCCCCACTGGCCCGCGACGCCGGCGAGTTCGCCACCGATGGGGACTCCGCGGAAGAGCGCCACTCCACCGATTCCCACGGTGGGCGCTCTGGGGCCCGAACCCGCCGCGTCCGCGGCGATGACAAGAACTTCTATCCGGTCACGGACGGTGCCGTACAGGCCATCCATACCCCCGTCATCGTTCTCACCAGCAACAACGAAAGAACTTTCCCCCCGCCCTTCCTGCGCCGGTGTGTCCGATTCACGATGCCGAAACCCGACCTGAACGAGCTGGCCAGGATAGTCGAAGCACATTTCAGCCCCGAGACCGCCGTCCTCGTACGGGAAGAGATCGCGGCCTTCTATCGTCAGATAACGGGCGACCAGACGCTCGCGATCGATCAGCTCCTCAACCTGGTGCACCTGGTCACGGCTGAAGACACGATCGATTCTGAGGCCCGCGACAACATCGAGCAGATCCTGCTCTCGGACCTGAATTCCTAGATGGACGGACCGCTGCTCCGGGCGATGCTCACGGCCGGCCTCGATCCTGAGACCACGGCGGATGTTCTCTGGCTGCTCCAAGCCCGCGGTACGGCCGCCGCCACCAGGCCGGCCGATCGGCCGGCTCCGCCGCGCGACGAAGGCCTCGTCGGGGGCACCGACCACGCGCCAGCTCGCAGGTCCGATGGCGGAGGCTCCCAGGCGGCCTCGCTGCACGCGGAGGCGGGCCGTGCGCCGGGTACCGCAACGGTTCGTCCGGGCACTCTTGTCGCAGTGCCGCATGGTGGTCACGGAACCGACGTCGGCCAGTTGGCTGGCGCGCTGCGCATGTTCCGGCGGGTGCGCACCAACGGCGGCCGCGAAGTCGTGGACGTCGAGGCGACCGTGGCCGCGACGGCGGACGCACGCCTGCTGGATCCGTCTAGTCTTGTCGTTGTCACCAGGCGTGAGACCCGCCAGGCACTCGACGCGGTGCTGATTGTTGATGACAGTCCATCCATGCTTCCGTGGCGTGATCTCGCCGCGGAACTGCGGCGCCAGCTGGTACAGGTGGGCGCGTTTCGGAGCGTGTCCTTCTGGGAGTTACCGGAAGCGGCTCCCGGTGCCACACGCACGGCGCTGCGGGACCATGCCGGCGCCCTCCATCCGGCGTCGAGAATCCTCGATCCGTCCCGCCGTCAGCTCGTCATGATCCTGACCGACGCCGTGGACGCCAGCTGGCACGGCCCGACTCGCTGGGAGACCGTCGCGGCCTGGGCCCGGCTGATGCCGACCGTGCTCATCCAGGTGCTGCCGCGGAACCGGTACTGGTCCGCCACGGGCATCGGCGACCTGCCTGCGGTGGTGCGGGGCGGACACCAGCCCACAGGACCGAACACGGCACTGCGGGTCGAGAACATGTGGTGGGCACGGTCCTCGCCGGCACGTGAAATCCGTGCCGAGGTCGCCATCCCGGTCATCTCCCTGACTCCGACGGAGCTGCGGTCCTGGGCGGAGACGCTGCTGACCGGAATCCACCGGGTGGACGCCACCTTCGCCCGGCCGCCCGCCGACGAAGGAAGAACCGCCGCCGACCGGATCGCGGGTCTGGCGGCGCACACCGCCGCGGACCGGGTGCTGGCGTTCGACGCGCGCGCCTCCGAAGGCGCATGCCGCCTCGCCCGCCTGCTGGCCGCCGCTCCCATCCTCACCCTGCCACTGATCTGGGTGATCCAGGCCAAGCTGGCACCGGAGACCGGTATAAGCGAGGTGGCGGAGATCTTCGTCTCCGGCCTCCTGCACGAGGAGGCCGGAGACGAAGAGCACAGGCGGCGCGTCCCCACCGATCGCCGACGGCTTCGCTTCCGGCCGGGCATCGCCGAGTTGCTACGCCGCTCCACCAGCGAGCTCGACGAGTGGGATCTGCACACCGTTGTCTCCGAGTACCTCGAGACACTGGCCGTCAGACGAGGCACAACCAGCCAGCCCGGCCGACCGTTCGGCGTCGTACCGGTCGACACCGGCGATCAGGCCAGGCCCCGCCACGACGATGCAGGAGCGGTTGGCGGTGCGGCCTTCGACCCCCAAGAGGCGCCATTCGCCATTCTGAAGATGAACCTCGAGGAAGGCCTCGGCCTGACCGCCGAGGCGGACGACGACCCGGACGAGCTCCCACCGAGCCCTGTTCTGCGCACCCCTCGACGGCCCACGATTTCTCCGCCCGCCACCACGCGGCGGATCGAGAACGCCCGGCAGATCACAGACAACTCCGACGAAACAGCCCAGAAAAAAGACACTAATTTCACCACAGAAGACGGTGCCGTACCCCATAGTCTCACACAGAGGCGTATTCGCGTCGGGCTCTGGGGTGCGACGAGCAGTGGGAAGACGACCCTGATGGCCGCCATGCAGCTCGCGGCCATCCAGCACAAGCCCCGCGAGCCGGGGGGCAGACACGTCCGATGGAGCATCACCAGCGCGGACGCAGCGACCGGAAGCGCATTGGAAAGGCTGCGGAGCACACTGGTCGAGGACCACCATTTTCCTGCGGCCACGCTGGCCAACACACCGTTGCGGCTCATCTTCGAGGGCCGCGTGCTGCGGCCGGGCTCGAATCCCGCGCGGCCGAGGCGTGAGCGCACGCCGCCGATCGATTTCACCCTCGACTTCCTGGACGTCTCCGGTGCGTTGTATTACCGGGGCGGTGGAAGCGGTGGCGGTGAGATCAGCACCCTGGCCGACGGCATCCGCGGCTATGGCGTCAAGGACGACGGGCTGAGATTCGACGACGACGAGGCCATCGCGCCGACCCCGGCTCGCCGCCCCCGGGAACGCGGCGCGGCGCAGCACGACGAGCTGGTCGACCATCTGGTCCGCTGCGACGGGATCGTCCTTCTCTTCGACCCGATCCGGGAGCGGGACCGCGCGGACGGCGACAACTATGCCTATTTCGATGCCATGATCAACCGGGTGCTCAGGAAGGTCCACAACGCAGGGCGAAGCCGGAGTCGGCTGCTGCCGCACCACCTCTCCGTCTGCATCACGAAGTTCGACGACCCCCGGGTGCTCGGGGCCGCCCTGGAGCCCGGCCGGCTCGCCGCGCTGGCCAACGAATCGGGGCCGCCCAGGATCGACAGCGATGTCGCCCATCGCTATTTCGATCAGCTCTGCGACAGATCGATCGGCGCCTCTCATCTGCGTGACGCGATCGGCGGATTTTTCGACCCGTCGCGGGTTCGCTACTACGCGACTTCCTCCATCGGGTTGTTCGTCGGCCCGGAGGGCCAGTTCAATTCCGCCGACTACTCGAACATCGTGATGGCCGGTGGAGTGCCCCGCATCCGCGGCCGGGTGGCGCCGATGAACGTCCTGGAGCCGGTTGTGGGCCTGGTGGCCCGGATCAACGGGGAGCGCCGGTGAGATATCGAGGTCAGTCCAGGCGCAGTTCGGCGGGTGGGACGGCGTAGCCGTCGTGGGCACCGGCTCTGGCCTCGGCACCGAGGGTCTTGGACAGTTCGTCCGCCGTCCAGGTGTCGCCGGCGGCGGTGTAGACGGCCTCGACGCGGGGCCGCGCCAGCACCCCGATATGGGTTCCGTAGGTGATGAGAACCTGGCCGGTGATCGGCGCCGAGGCGGGGGACGCGAGCCAGGTCACGACCGTGGCGACGTGCTCGGGGGCGAACGGGTCGGGGCCCTCGTCCGGTGCCGGCCGGAAGGTCGCCGACGTCATCGCGGTGCGGGCCCGCGGGGCGACGGCGTTGGCGCGCACGCCGTAACGGGCCGCGCCCTGGGCGGTCGACAGGGTCAGCGCGGTGACGCCGGCCTTGGCCGCGGCATAGTTCGGCTGGCCGGGCGGCGCGAGCAGGAAGGACTCCGAGGTGGTGTTCACGACGCTGGCCTCGACCGGGCCGCCGACGGCCTTGGAGCGCTCCCGCCAGTAGGCCATCGCCGCGCGGCAGGTACCGGCGTGCCCGCGCAGGTGTACACGCACGACGGCGTCCCAGTCCTCCTCCGGGAGGCTGAACAGCATCCGGTCGCGGATGAAGCCCGCGTTGTTGACGAGGATGTGGAAGCCGCCGAACGCGTCGACCGCCGCCTGCACGAGGCTCGCTCCCACCTCCCAGTCGCCGATGTCGCCGCGCATCGCGAGGGCCGCTCCCCCGCTCGCGTTGATCTCCTCGGCGGTGTCGGCGACGGACTCCGCCAGGTCGTTGACGATCACGCTGGCGCCGGCCGCGGCGAGGGCGAGCGCCTCCGCGCGCCCCAGGCCCTGCCCGGCTCCGGTCACCACCGCGACCCGGCCGGCGAGCGGGCCCGGGCCCACCGGACCACCCGCGCCGCCCGCGCCGCTGCCTGTGTCATCCCGATCGGTCGCCGCACCACCGGACATGTTCGGCCTCCCGTCCACCGCCGGGGCCCACCGTGACCCACGCCAGGCGGAAGTAGAACACGTTTCATTCGATCTGGACAACAGCCCTGACGGCTCATCAGGTTTTCGTCCATCGCGGTTGTGCGCGACTGGAACCCGTTCTAGATTCGCTCTGCGAACGGGAGCGCCGCACCCACTGGGAGGACGCGTGCCGACGGCTGCCGACACGACCATCACACCCGCGGAGGACGGCTCCGGAGCCGCCACGCCAACACCGGAACCGGGCCCGGCGCAGGAGCAGGAGCGGGCCGGGCTCGCCGATCGGCTGCGCGCGGAGGTGGGCGCCCGGGCACCCCGGCGCGTCGCGCGCCATCCCGTCAACGAGCCGATGATCGCGCACTGGTGCGACGCGATCGGGGACGCGAACCCCGCCTACACCGACGCGGCGCACGCCGCCACCACGGTGCACGGCGGCCTGGTCGCTCCTCCCGCGATGCTCGACGTCTGGGACCGGCATGGCCTGCTCGAACGCCGCGAGGCGGACGACCCGCGGGCGCGCGTCATCGCCACGCTGGAGCAGGCCGGGTTCATCTCGGTGGTCGCCGTCAACGCCGAGCTGGAGATCCACCGCTACCTGCGGCCCGGCGACCTGCTCGGCAACGTGCAGACGCTGGCGGACGTCTCCGCCGAGAAGCGGACGGCGCTCGGCGTCGGGCATTTCGTCACGTCCCGGCACCGGTTCACCGACCAGGCCGGCGAACACGTCGGCGACCTGCTCTTCCGCATCCTGAAGTTCCGGCCGGGCAGCGGGCAGCGCCCACCGGCCGCGGCGAAGCCGAACTCCGTGAACGTCTCGGGCGCCAGCTCCGTCCCGACGCGGTCAGGACCGTCGATGCCGTCAGGGCCGTCAGGGCCGCCTGATCCGGATCCCGCTCGGCGGCCGCGGCCCGCGATCAACCGCGACAACCAGTTCTTCTGGGACGGAACACGAGCCCGGGAGCTGCGCATCCAGCGGTGCGACGGGTGCGGGGCGTTGTTCTCCCCGCCCACCGCCAGGTGCTGGCACTGCGGCGGCTTCGAGCTGGGATGGATCGTCGCCTCCGGCCGCGGCCGGCTGTATTCGCACGCCGTCGTCCACCACCCGCCGGCACCCGGGTTCCGCTATCCGCTGCCGGTCGGGCTGATCGAGCTGGCGGAGGGGACGCGGGTGGTCGCCGACCTCGTCGGCTGCCCCCCGGCCGGCCTGCGGGTCGGGATGCCGGTGGAGCTGACCTGGGTGGAGACCCATCCGGCGCTGGTCGACGGCGCGGCCGACGAGCGCGGGCCGATCGTCCTGCCCGCGTTCCGCCCTGCTCCCCCGCCGCGGCGCACCGACACCCTGACCGCCCCCGAGGCCGCGGCAGCCGTCCAGCGCTCCGAGGCCTCCGCAACCCGCGAAGGGCCCGAAGGCCCTGATGGCCCTGAACGCTTCGAAGGCTTCGGAGGCCGCGAGGCGGAGCTGGCGTTGTGGTCGGTTCCGGTCACCGCGACCCTGATCGTCTCGGGTGCGATCGCCACCCGGGACTTCCAGCCCGTCCACCATGATCGGGAGCTGGCCGCGCGGCGCGGGTCCGCCGACATCTTCCTGAACATCAACACCTCGGTCGGCCTGCTGCAGCGCTATGTCAGCGACGCGCTCGGCCCGGACCTGATCGTCCGCGCCATCCGGGTCCGGCTCGGAGCACCCGCCTACCCCGGCGATCATCTCGTCTTCACCGGCCGCCTCACCTCGGCGGACGCCCGAACGGGACGGGTCACCGTCGCGGTCCGCGCGACCGGCGGCCTCGGGGACCATCTGGTCGGCGCCGTCGAGGTCGTCCTGCCCGGCGGCCGGGAACACGACGAGGCCCGCGCCGCCGCCGCCTGGCAGTCGCGGTCGTGAGCGGGCACAGCTACGCCGGGCGGACGGCGATCGCCGGCATCGGCGCCACCGACTTCTCCAGCGACTCCGGGCGCAGCGAGCTGCGGCTCGCGCTCGAGGCATGCGTGGCCGCGCTCGACGACGCCGGGCTGCCGGCCTCCAAGGTCAACGGGCTCGTCACCTTCACCATGGACGGCAACCCCGAGTCTGACCTGATGCGCGGGCTGGGGATCAACGAGCTGACCAGCTTCAGCCGCATCCATTTCGGCGGCGGGGCGCCGTGCGCGACCGTGCAGCAGGCGGCGCTGGCCGTCGAGGCGGGCGTCGCCGACTACGTGCTGTGCTACCGGGCGTTCAACGAACGCTCCGGGCGCCGGTTCGGCTCCGGTGTCGGTGACCGGCCGACCGGCACGACCACCGAGCAGGCGTCGTTCGCCTGGACGTCGCCGTACGGGCTGCTGACCCCGGCGTCGTGGGTGGCGATGTTCGCGACCCGGATGATGCACGAGCACGGCGTGACCACGGAGGACTTCGGGCGGGTGGCCGTCGCGTGCCGCCGGCACGCCGCGACGAACCCGCTGGCCCGGTTCCATGGACGTCCCATCACCCTCGCCGACCATCAGGCGAGCCGGTGGATCGTGGAGCCGCTGCGGCTGCTCGACTGCTGCCAGGAGACCGACGGCGGCCAGGCCATCCTGGTCACCACCCTCGAGCGGGCCCGTGACCTGCGCCAGCCGCCGGCCGTCATCGAGGCCGCCGCGCAGGGCATGGCCGACGACCAGCAGATGATGCGCTCGTTCTTCCGGGAGAGCCTGGTCGGCCTGCCCGAGGCCGCGACCTGCGCCCGGCAGCTGTGGGAGACGTCCGGGCTCGGCCCCGACGACATCGCCGCGGCGGTGCTGTACGACCACTTCACCCCGTTCGTCCTCACCCAGCTGGAGGAGTTCGGGTTCTGCGGGCGGGGCGAGGCGGCGGACTTCATCCGCGACGGCGCGATCGAGCTCGGCGGGCGCCTGCCGGTGAACCCGCACGGCGGGCAGCTCGGCGAGGCCTACCTGCACGGGATGAACGGCGTCGCGGAAGGTGTACGGCAGGTGCGCGGCAGCGCGGTCAACCAGGTCCCGGACGCCGACCATGTGCTGGTCACCGGCGGCACCGGCGTCCCCACCAGCGCACTCGTCCTCGGGAGGGACCGTTGACCGCGCCCGGGTGGCTGGATCTCGACGACGGGGCGACGGTCTGGGAGCTGGTGCGCCAGCGTGCCACCCTCACCCCGGACGCACCGCTCCTGATCATCGACGACCCGGCGACGGCCGACCACGGGAGCGGCAGCGACAGCGGCACCAGCGCCGGCACCGTCACCGGCACCGGCACCGGGAACACGCTGAGCTGCGCGGAGTTCGCCGCGGAATGCGAGCGGGTCGCCGCCGGCCTGCACGCGCTCGGCATCGGGCCCGGGTCGGCCGTGAGCTGGCAGCTACCGACCAGGCCGGAGACCGTCGTCCTGTCGACGGCGCTGGCCCGCCTCGGCGCCGTCCAGAACCCGATCATCCACATCTACCGGGAGCGCGAGGTCGGCTTCGCGCTGGCCCAGACCGGTGCGGAGCTGTTCTGCGTGCCGGGCCGCTGGCGTGGCACCGACTTCCAGTCGATGGCGCAATCCGTCGCCGCCGCCCTGCCGCACCCGCCTCGGGTGCTGTCCATCGGTGCCGGGATCGACGGCGAGAGCGACGGGAACAGCACGAGCCGCTGGATCGGCGGGCTGCCCACCGGTGACCCGGCGACCCTGCCACCGCCGCCCCCGGCGACCCGCGAGTCGGCCCGCGCGGTCCGCTGGATCTACTACACCTCCGGGACGACGTCCGACCCCAAGGGTGTGCGGCACAGCGACAGCACCCTGATCGCCGGCGGGCACGGCCTCGCCGCGGCGCTCGGAACCGGCCCGGCGGACGTCGGATCCATCGCGTTCCCGTTCGCCCACATCGGCGGCCCGGACTATCTGATCATGATGCTGGTGAGCGGCTTCCCCGCGCTGCTGCTGGAGACGTTCGACCCGGCCGCGGCCATCGCCGCCTACCGGCGCGCCGGGGTGACGATCGCCGGTGGGTCGACCGCGTTCTACGCCGCGGTGCTCGGTCAGCAGCGCGCCGCCGCCGCGCGCGGTGAGCGCGGGCCGGTCGTACCGACCCTGCGAATGCTGTCCGGCGGTGGCGCGCCCAAGCCGCCGGAGCTGTTCGCGCAGCTCCTCACCGAGGCCGGTGTGCCGATCGTCCACGGCTACGGCATGACCGAGGCCCCAATGATCACCTCCGGCCGCCGTGTCGACACCGACCACCAGCTCGCGCACACCGACGGCCACCCCGTGCTCGGCGTGCAGGTACGGATCGTGCGCCCCGACGGAACAGTCGCCGCACCCAGCACGCCCGCCACGCCTGGTGCTTCTGGCGAGCCTGGCGCCGAGGGCGAGATCCGGGTTCGTGGCGCGACCGTGTTCCACGGCTACACCGACCCGGCGCTGACCGCCGCCGCCTTCGACGACGACGGCTGGTTCCGCACCGGCGACCTCGGAACCCTCGACGCCGACGGCCATCTCACCATCACCGGGCGACTCAAGGACGTCATCATCCGCAAGGGCGAGAACATCTCCGCGAAGGAGATCGAGGATCTCCTGTTCACCCATCCGAAGGTCGGCGACGTCGCGGTCATCGGCCTGCCCGACCCGGAACGCGGCGAGCGCGTCTGCGCCGTCGTCGAACCGCTTGCCAGCGCCCCGGTGACCGACCGACCGGCGACCGCCGACCCGGCCACCGGTGACCCGGCCACCGGTGACCCGGCCACCGGTGACCCGAGCCACCTGACGTTCGCCGAGATGACCGAGCATCTGCGGGCGGCCGGCCTGGCCCGGCACAAGGTCCCGGAACAGCTCGAAGTCGCGGCGGAACTGCCCCGCAACGCCACCCTCAAGATCCTCAAACACGTCCTGCGCGACCGGTACGGAACCAGCTGAAGCTCACTGGATCCGCGACTGAATCCCGGATCTTCGGTCTACGCCCGTGYGAGCCTGTCGCGTCCACCAGCCTGGCTCGCACTGCCCACTGGCGCTCGTCAATGTCTGCGCCCGTCCGTCCCTCCGTGTGTTTGTGCTCGTGCATAGCTCACTGCCCGGGGCGGAGCTGACCGGCTCCGATGGGCCGAGGATCGACTAGATGCCTTGCATGGAATATCCCCTCGATGTAATACTGCGGTGGTGGATATCGACTGGCCCGAGGACTTCGGCCGGTGGCTCGACCGCCTTGAGGGAGAGGCCCGGACTGGCGACGAACACTCGCGTCTCCTGCTGGCTTACACCGCCCGCGCCCTGGACCAGTTGCGGAGCCTGACAGATCCGCCATCTCGGGACGGCGAGACTGCCACCCTGCGCTGGGTACGGCAGTCTCGCCGCTACCCGCTCTGGCGGGTCTCGCACGCCTACGACCCGCGGGTGGCCGTCCGGCTGATCTGCTGGTTCCCCCTGGGCGCCGGCACCGTGGTGGTCACGCTGTTCGCCGCGGACAAGGCCGGGTTGGGAGACGTCTTCTATGACGGAGTGGCCGCCAGAGCCGATCCCATGATCGACCAGTGGAAGCGCGAGACCTCCTACGAGGAGAAGTCATGACAGAGGACGCCCCGCAGCGGCCGTCGAAGTTCGTCCGCGGCAACGACCACCTGGACCGGCTCCTGTCCGACCCCCGGCTCGCCGCCGATGTCGCCGAGGCCCACACGGCGGCCGAGGAGATGGACCGGGTCCATGCCATGAACCTGGCGATGATCCGCAAGGCGGCACAGATGACCCAGACAGAGGTCGCCAAGAAGCTCGGTGTCGGCCAGGCCGCCGTCTCGCGCCTCGAAAGCCGTGAGGACATGCTCCTGTCGACCCTCTACGACTACCTCACCGCCACCGGCGCCGACACCGCCAGCATCGTCGTCACCGTCCACGGGCGCCGCATCGAACTCGACCTCGGTACCGTCCGAGGTGCCCGGACCGCCTGACAAGAGACCAGGGCGCCGAACGGCGCTCGCCTCGTGATGTTTGTCCTCGCGGTCGAACGCGGCGTAGAGAGGACCGGTATCCCACAGGATCACCGACGTCTCGCCCAAGGCCGTCAGCGTCGAACAGCCCCTCATCCACCCGTTCGGACAGATCATCGCGGCCACTGTCGAATGCGCCGATGACGGCGGGAGGGCTCATAACCGAGTTCCACGACTGGGACGACATCCGCGCCGAACTGCATGACGGTGACGATGCTGCGCTGGCAGCCGAGCGGGGGTCGTTTCCTTGCGCCCTCGCACAAACGCCAGCGACGCGCCGATCGGTTGGGGGCACCGGTTACCACAGCGCCGTGTCCTAAACGCCGGTTCGGCTGTCGCCACAGACCGACGTACCTGGCCTGGGCGCCGGCGGTTTGGGCTACTTCACCGCGACCGGGGCGACGGGGGCGCCGAGGGCTCCGGTGAACGGTTCGGGGGTCGCGCAGAGCAGGAAGCGGTACTCGCCGTCGGCGGCGCAGTCGGCGGCGAGGGCTTCCAGGTCGAAGTTCTGGCCCTGCAGCAGGCCCATCTCGACCAGGTGGAGCAGGTGGACGGGCAGCAGCAGGTCGGGGCGTTCGCAGGGGAAGACCTCGAAGGTCAGCGTGTCGATGGCGACGGCGGCGACGTCCCGGGTGCGCAGCCAGCGGACGGTGCCCAGCGACATCCCCGGTGACGGGTAGGTGTAGCCGTTGCGGTCGCCGGCGTGGAGCAACTGGATGTGCCCGGTGCGCACCAGCACGATGTCGCCGGGGGTGACGATCAGGCCGGCGAGGTCCGCGGCGGCGTCGAGGTCGTCGGCGGTGATGGCGTGGCCGGCGGGCAGGCGTTCGACGCCGCGGGCGCGGGCGACGTCGAGCAGGACCCCGCGGCCGGCGACGGCGCCGATCTTGTCGGCGCCGCAGTGGCGGGCACCGGCGGTGGTCACCGTCGACGTCGGGAAGCCGTTGTAGAGCCGGCCGGCGTAGGTGGCGTGCGCGAGGGCGTCCCAGTGGGTGGCCGCCTGCAGGCCCATGATGACGATGTCGTCGCTGAAGCTGACGTCGGCCGGGTCGCCGGTCAGCGGCTCGTTGACCGACAGCATGGTGCGCAGCGGGTTCAGGCGGCCGGGCACCATGCCGGTCTGCGGGCCGTTCGCCGACAGTCCCAGCGCGAGCGGGAACAGCCGGCCGTGGCGGGCGAGGGCGGCGCCGGCCCGCACCGCCTCGGGGGTGAGCAGGTTGAGCGTCCCGCGCTCGTCCGCCGGGCCCCAGCGGCCCCAGTTGTTGACCGCCCGCGCCAGTTCGTGGAACTCCTCCGGCATCGCCAACCGACCGGTCCCCTCCCTGCCACGGTGAAAGCGAAACGACGAGATGACGAGACGGTCAGCCGTCGAGGGACGTCCGGACCACCCACATCGAGAAGTACTGGGCGGCGCCGCCGTAGGCCTGGGCGAGGGCGACCCGGGCACCGTCCACCTGGTGTTCCCCCGCCTGCCCGCGGACCTGCTGCGCCGCCTCGGCGAAACGCAGCATGCCGGACGCGCCGATCGGGTTGGAGGACAGCACCCCGCCCGACGGGTTCACCGGGAAGCTGCCGCCGATCTCGGTCTCGCCACGGTCGACGAGCTTCCACCCCTCCCCCGGCCCGGCGATGTCGTGGCCTTCCAGCCACATCGGCTCGTACCAGGAGAACGGGACGTACAGCTCGGCGACGTCGATGTCGGCCAGCGGGTCGGTGATGCCGGCCTGGCGGTACAGGTCCGCCGCGCATTCGACGCCGCCGCGGGGGCGGATCGGGTCGCGGCCGGGGAACGACGACGGCTCGCTGCGCATCGCGGTGGCCGCGACCCAGGCCGGTGCCCGGCCGTCGGCGGCGGCTTCGCGGCCCCCCGCCTCGTCGGTCAGGACCAGGGCGCAGGCGCCGTCCGAGGACGGGCAGGACTCCAGCCAGTGCAGCGGGTCCCACAGCATCGGCGACTCGCGGACCTTCTCGATCGTGATCTCGGGCAGCCGCAGATGGGCGTACGGGTTCTTCAGGGCGTTGAGCCGGTCCTTGACCGCGACCTGCCAGCCGATGTGCTCCGGCGCCCCGCTGCGGCGGATGTAGGCGCGGATCCACGGCGCGAAGATGCCGCCGGCGCCCATGCTGCCGGACTTCCCTCCGCTCAGCCCCCACTGCGCGTTGCCCTCGGACTGCTTCTCGAAGGCGACCGCGAGCACCCGGCGGTGCGCCCGGGCGTGGATGAGGTGGGAGGCGACGATGGCGGTGGAGCCGCCGACGCTGCCCGCGGTGTGCACGCGCATGATCGGCTTACCGGCGGCGCCGAGCGCGTCCGCCAGGTACAGCTCCGGCATCATCACGCCTTCGAACGCGTCCGGCGCCTTGCCGATCACGATCGCGTCGATGTCCCGCCAGGTCATCGCCGCGTCCTCCAACGCGCGCAGCGCGGCCTCGCGAACCAGGCCGGCGAGTGAGACGTCCTGGCGCTTCGTCCGATGGTGGGTCTGGCCGACACCGACCACCGCGCACGGCTCAGCGCTCACTGCGTACCTCCGGTCCTCCGGTCGTCGTCGTCTCGAGCAGGCAGACGAGGTTCTGTTGCAGGCACGGCCCGGACGTCGCATGGGCCACGGCACGCACGGCATGCGCGGCACCGTTCCCCCGGGCGGCACCGTTCCCCCGGGCGGCACCGTTCCCCCGGGCGGCGGCGCGCTCGCGGGCGGCCCGGGCGGCCTCGGCGATCCGGACCAGGCCGGTCGCCATCACCGGGTTCGCCGCCAGCGCGCCGCCCGACGGGTTGATCTGGACGGCGCCGGGGTCGAGGCCGAGGGCCTCGGTGAGGATCAGCTCCTGGTGGCTGTAGGTCGCCGACAGCTCGGCGACGTCGACCGGCCCGTCGCCCACCCCGGCGGCCTCGCCGGCCAGCCGGGTCGACGTCGAGGTGGTGAGGTCACGCATACCGGGCTGGTGTGGTTCGACGCGGTGCTCGATCGCCCTGATCCAGACCGGGACGATGCCGTGCTCGGCGGCGAGCCGCAGCGCGACCGGGCGGGTGGCGAGCACCACGGCGCACGCCCCGTCCGTCACCGGCGGCAGATCGCTCGCACGTAACGGGTCACGCACGTACGGGGTGGCGAGCAGGTCGTCCGCCGTCTCGGTGCCGGAGACGACGGCGTGCGGGCTGCCGACGCCGGCGCGGCGGGAGCGGGCGGCCACCTCGGCGAGGTCGCGCTCGGTCGCCCGGCCCGCTTCGATCAGGGCCCGGGCCTGCAGTGCCGCGAACGTGTGCGGGTCGGCGCCGAGCGGCGCCAGGTAGTAGGGGTCGCCCTGCAGGGCCAGCACGATGTCGAGCTCGCCGGTGGACGACTTCCCGGAACCGAAGACGAGTGCCGTCTGTTCGGGGTCGGCACCGGTGTGCGGGGCGATCCGCAGCCGGATCCACGCCTCGTGCAGCGCCCAGGCGCCGTCCATCTCGACGTGGGATTCCCTGATGGGCGGCCAGGCGCCGACGGCGTCCAGGTTGGCGACGAAGGTGAACGTGCCGCCGGAGAGGTAGTCGCTGCTGCCGGAGCAGGTGAAGTCGATCTCCTGGCGGGTCAGGTGCGCGGCGGCGAGCGCCTCGGTCACGGTCGCGAGGCACAGCTGCACCTCGGTCTGCTCGGCGAACGACACCATCGGCGACACCGCGTAGCCCACGATGGCGACCTCGGGCTCGGCGGCGCCGGTCGTGTTGTCAGCCATCGTCAGAACACCCGCTCGATCGCGTCGGCGACGGCGACGTCCGGCTCGCCGGTCGGCCGCCAGCCTTCGATGACCCCGTCGACAGCGCCCCAGCCCCGGTTGGTCAGGGCGCTGGTGTCGCGTTCCTCCGGCGGCAGCCAGGCAGCCGCCACCCGCATCCCGACCCGGACGTCGGCGTTGTCGACGTCGACGACGGCCTGCAGGCCCAGCAGCGCGTCGGCCTCGTCGAGCAGCACCGACACCCGCGCGAACGGCTCGGTCTCGCGCTGCCCGGGGTAGGGCACGGGCGTGACGATCGTGAAGTTGGTGACGACCCCGCGGTCGGGCAGCACGACGTCGTCGTCCGGGCCGAGCGGGACGGCGTCGATCGGGCAGAAGTCGCGCGGCGGGACGTAGACGAGGCCGCACCGGGTGCAGCGCTGCCCGAGCAGGACTCCGGCGAGCAGCGAGTCGGCGTACCGGGAGCCGGCCGGGGCGAGCCGTTCGACGTACCGCAGCGACGACGGGATCTCGACCACCGAGACCGGTTCCAGCGCCGGGGCCGGCTCCAGCGCCGAGGCGGGCTCGGCGGCCTCAGTCGGAGCAGCCGCCTCCGCCGGTTCCGCGGCGCCGGCGGGAACGAAGCAGACGAGGTCGTCGAGGTGCCCGCGCGGGGTGTCGCACCAGCGTGGGACGACCCGCAGGCCGGTGCTCATCGCGGCCGGGTCACCGGCGTCGACGGCGTGGAACAGCGCGGTGTCGGCACCGTCGAGCTGGATGAGCGCGAAGGCGAAGGGATGGTCGAACGGGTGCGCGCGGGTCGGCTCGGGCACCCAGGTCCAGGTGCGCACCGTGCCCGCCGGGCCGACGTCGACCGGGGTGGGATCGCTGGCCTCGCCGGTCTCCGGGTCGTATTCGAGCGGAGGGACCAGCACCCGGCCGCCGGCACGCACGCCGGTCAGGCGGCGCTGGCCGAGGGCGGCCACGTAGCCGCCGACGACCGGTCCGAGGCTGCGCCGGTAGGGAAACTCGACCTTGCTCTCCAGCAGCCGTGCCACGTCTTTCGACCTCCCGTTGGCCGGTGGGTCCGTTCGCTGAGGGACGGTAGGGGCGGCAGTGCGTACGGTCAAGCGCTTGCTTGGGTAACACGAAACCGAGCAGGTCGGCCCGTAGGTGGCGGGTGGGCCGTTGCGCACCCATACGAGAACGTGTTTCATTATGTGACCCGAAGCACAACATCGGTAGTCCGTCGGGCGATCCGTCGGCCGCGGTCTCCCGCACGGACCGCACACGGCCCGGCCACCGCCGGCCGCCGTCGGCGACCACGCGGCTTCCACCACCCGGGCCGGGCGACGTCACAGAGAAACGGCAACCGGATGCACGAGTTCCTCGTCTTCACGATCAGTGGTCTCACCACAGCCGGCATCTACGCGATCACCGCCAGCGGACTGACGCTGACCTACGTGACAACGGGCGTGTTCAACGTCGCCCACGGCGCGACCGGCATGATCGCCGCGTTCGCCTACTGGCAGCTGCGCGTCGGCTGGGGCTGGCCCACGCCGGTCGCGCTGCTGCTGTGCGTCTGCGTGCTGGCCCCGGCGCTCGGCATCCTGATCGAGCGCCTCGTCATGCGGCGCCTGGACGGGACCTCACCGACGACGCGGCTGATGGCGACGGTCGCGCTGCTCGTCAGCCTGCTCAGCGCCGCGCAGTGGATCTGGGATCCGTCCGACTTCCGTGCCCTGAGCGAACTGTTCCCCGGCTCCGGCTTCACCGTGGCGGGTGTCGCGGTGCCCTACGACGACGTGCTCGTCCTCGGGCTCGCGGCGCTGGTCGCCGCCGGGCTGTGGGCGCTGCTGCACTTCACCCGGGTCGGGGTCGCGATGCGGGCGGTGGTGGACGACCGGACGCTCACCGTCCTCAACGGCGCCCGCCCGACGGCGACGTCCCGCCTCGCCTGGGCCGTCGGCACCTCGCTGGCGGCGCTGGCCGGGATCCTGGTCGCGCCGAAGCTGACGCTGTCCGCCATCCCGCTCACGCTGCTGATCGTCAACGCGTACGCGGCGGCGGTGATCGGCGGGCTGCGCAGCCTCCCGCTGACGTTCGTCGGGGCGCTCGTCGTCGGGCTGGCCAACGACTACGGCATCGGCTACCTACCGAAGATCCACACCGGCGCCCAGTACCTGACCGGCCTGGTCGCGATCATCCCGGTGGTGGTGCTGGCGCTGGCGCTGCTGGTGCTGCCGTCGTCCCGGCCGCGTGGCCGCCCGGCCGCCCGGATCCGGGAGATCACCCCGTCGCCGAGCTGGCCCGCGGCCGGGCTGCTGGTCGCCGGCACCCTGCTCGGGGCGGCCATCGCGGTCACCACCGTCACCGAGGCGGACCTGTTCTCCTCGACGCAGATGTGGGGGCTGGGCATCGTCGGGCTGTCAGTGGTGCCGCTGGTCGGCTACGCCGGTCAGACGTCGCTGTGCCAGCTCTCCTTCGCCGGGATCGGCGCGGTCGTCGTGGCGCACGCCGGCGCGGACGGCAACCCGCTCTCACTGCTGCTCGCCGCGGCTGTGACGGCGCTGGTCGGCGCGCTGGTGTCGCTGCCCGCGCTGCGGCTGTCCGCCATCTTCCTGGCGCTGCTCACCGGCGCGTTCGCCGTCGCGCTCGACGGCTGGATCTTCCAGCTGCCGGCGTTCACCGTGTTCGGGCACCGGTTCGACCTGTTCGGCGCCGGGTCGCTCACGTTCACCCGGTTCCACGCCTTCGGCGTCGACACCGCGGGCACCCGGCCCTACTTCGTCTTCGGCGCCGTCGTGTTCTGCCTGGTCATCCTCGGCCTGGTCGGGCTGCGCCGCAGCGATCTGGGGCAGCGCCTCATCGCGCGCAAGGAGAGCCCGACCGCCTGCGCGACCATCGGCGTCAACCTGCGCACGACGAACCTCGCCGTGTTCACGCTGTCCGCGGCCATCGCCGGGCTCGGCGGCGGCATCTACGCGGCCGGGCTGCAGTCGGCGACCCCGGAGACGTTCACGTTCGTCACCGGCCTGACCGTGCTGCTGATCGTGGTGGTGGCGGGGGTCAGCTCGCTCGGCAGTGGTCTCGCGGTGGCCCTGCTGCTGGGGACCTCCAGCCTGTCGAACGCCTTCGGTGGTGACGCGACGAGGATCACCGCGACCGCGGTCGGGCTGTCCGCGATCGCGCTGGCCGCGAACCCGAACGGGCTGATCCCGGGCTTCCTGCGGCCCGCGTTCGCCCCGGTCGCCCGGGCCCCGGGCGTCGCGGTCGCCGGGCTCGGGGTGCTGGTCCTGCTCTGGGCGGCCCGCCTGGTGGACCTCATCGACGGCTACTCACTCGTGCTCGGCGTCCTGCTGCTGGCGGCGGCGGTGCCGGTGCTCGCCGCGATGGTCGCCGGCAGCCGGCTCGCCGCCCGCCAGGACGGGCCGTCGTCCGGCACCGGCGGACTGCCGGACGGCGGCCTGTCCGAACCGCTGGAGTGGCTCGGCCTGCGGGGGCAGGTGGGGCGGGCGGACATCGCGGCCGTCGACCGGGCGCTCGGCCTGCCGGAGGTGGCCCATGCCCGCCCCTGAGACCAGCCCCACCCCTGAGACCAGCCCCACCTCCGACTCCAGCCCCGCCTCTGACGTCAGCCCCACCTCTGACGCCAGCCCCGGCCCCGCGGCTTCGTCCAGCCCCGCCCTTGAGGTGCTCTCCGTTCTCGAGGTCGACGGCATCACCGTCCGCTACGGGGCACACGTGATCCTGGGCGGGATCAGCCTGGCGGTGCCCGCCGGGCGGGTGACCGGCCTGATCGGTCCCAACGGGGCGGGCAAGACGACGTTGTTCAACGTCATCACCGGTCTCCTGACACCGACGGGCGGCAGCGTCCGGCTCGGCGGGCACCAGCTCGCCGGCCTCGCCCCGCACGAGCGGGCCCGCCTGGGCATGGCCCGCACCTTCCAGCAGCTGGAGCTGTTCGGGCAGCTCACCGTCCTGGAGAACGTGCTGATCGCGGTGCGCATGCGCGAACGATGGACCAGAAGCCGCAGGCACAGCGCCCGGCTCGGCGGCCGGCACAGCGCCGACGGCGCGGGCCGCCCCGCCGGCGCGCGCCCCGCCGGGGGGCGGGCCGAGGCGGCGGCGATCGTCGCCCAGGTCGGGCTCACCGCGGTCGCGGACGAACGTGCCGACTCCCTGCCCACCGGGCTGGGGCGGCTGGTCGAGCTGGCCCGGGCCCTCGCGATCCGTCCGTCGGTGCTGCTGCTGGACGAACCGGCGTCGGGGCAGGACGGCCAGGAGACCGCGAGGTTCGCGGCGCTGCTGCGGGAGCTGGCCGCCGACGGCATGGCCATCCTGCTCGTCGAGCACGACATGGACCTGGTGATGGATGTGTGCGAACACCTCTACGTCCTCGACTTCGGGGAGCTGATGGTGGCCGGCAGCCCGGCGCAGGTGCGGTCCGACCCACGGGTGCGCACCGCCTACCTCGGCGACACCGGATCGGACCAGCTCGTCCGGGAACCTCGGTGAGCGCCACCCGGTCGCAGCCGCCGCTGCTGACGCTGCGCGGCGTCGAGGCCGGCTACGGCGCCATCACGGTCCTGCACGGCATCGATCTCGAGGTCGCGGCCGGCGAGGTGCTCGCCGTGCTCGGGCCCAACGGGGCGGGCAAGAGCACCACGCTGCGGGTGGCCGCCGGGCTGCATCGTCCGTCCGCGGGCGATCTGCTGCTCGACGGGCGGCCGGTGACCGGCGCGGACCCGGTCGCGCTCGCCCGCAGCGGCCTGTGCCTGATCCCGGAGGGGCGCGGGATCTTCCCCACGCTCACCGTCGGGGAGAACCTGCGGATGGTGACCTACCGGGGGGTTTCCCGGGCGGAGGTCGAGCACCGGGCGTTCACCGCGTTCCCCCGGCTCGCGCAGCGGCGGCGCCAGCGTGCCGGCACCATGTCCGGCGGCGAGCAGCAGATGCTCGCGATGGCCCGCGCGATCGCCGGCGACCCCGCCGTCCTGCTGCTGGACGAGCTGTCCATGGGGCTGGCGCCGCGCATCGTCGGGGAGCTCTACGACAAGGTCCGCGAGATCGCCGCGACCGGCGTGACCATCGTCGCCGTCGAGCAGTTCGCGGCGGCGGTGCTCGGGGTCGCGACCACCGCCGTGGTGTTGGCGGACGGACGGATCGTGCTCGCCGGCGCACCGGACGACATCCGAGGCGAGCTGCAGGGCGTGTACCTGGGCGGGCCAGACCACCGCGACGACGTGTTGACGGAGAGGGCATGAGCGCCGAGACGACCACGAGCACGAGCACCGCCGCGAACACCATGAACACCGCGGCCACCCCGACGAGCACCGCTTCTGCGACAGACCGGTCGGACCGGTCCGACCGGTCCGACCGGTCCGACCGGTTCCGCGCCGAGCTCACCCGGCTGCGCATCCGCGACCCGCGGACCCGCCTCGACGCCCAGCTGCTGCGCCTCGGCGTGGTCCTGATGGCGCTCGGGATCCTCCTCGCGATCTTCGGCTACACCATCTCGCACGCGACCACGAACCCGTTGCAGCAGCGGGACGCCCTCAACATCTCGCTGATCGGCGTCTGCGTGACGGTCACCGGGACGGCGCTCTTCCTGCGCTACTCGCTGACCGGCTTCCTGCGCTTCTGGCTGGCCCGCATCCTGTTCGAACAGCGGGAGCAGCACGAGCAGCGGGAGCTGCAGGCCGGTCTCGCCGAGCGGGGCGGGGCGGGCTGAGATGCACCTCGCGTACACACCCGAACAGGAGAAGCTGCGCGCCGAGCTGCGTGACTACTACGCCGAGCTGATCGACGCCGACACCCGGGCCGCCCTCGACGCCGACCTCACCGGGCCGGTGATGCGCCGGCTCGTCCGCCGGATGGGTGCCGACGGCTGGCTCGGTCTCGGCTGGCCCGCCCGCTACGGCGGGCGCGGGCTCGGCCATGTCGAGCAGTTCATCTTCTTCGACGAGTCGCTGCGGGCCCGGGCACCGGTGCCGATGCTGACGATCAACACCATCGGGCCGACGCTGATGCAGTTCGGCACGGACGCGCAGCGGGAACGGTTCCTGCCCGCGATCCTCGCCGGCACGGTCCATTTCTGCGTCGGCTACAGCGAGCCGGAGGCCGGCACCGACCTGGCGTCGCTGCGCACCACCGCCGTCCGCGACGGCGACAGCTACGTCATCAGCGGGTCGAAGCTGTGGACGAGCTACGCCCAGACCGCCGACTTCTGCTGGCTGGCGGTCCGGACGAACCCGCATGTGCGCAAGCACCGCGGGATCTCGATCCTGATCGTGCCGATGGAGACCCCCGGCATCACCGTCAGCCCGCTGTCGCTGCTCGGCGAGCACGAGATCGCCGCCGTGCACTACGACCAGGTGCGGGTGCCGGCGGCGAACCTCGTCGGCGGCGAGGACAACGGCTGGACGGTCATCACCAACCAGCTCAACCACGAGCGGGTGACGCTCGCGAGCCCCGGCATGGTCGACAGCGCGCTGACGGACGTCCGGCGCTGGGCCGCGAGCACCCTGCTGCCCGACGGCCGCCGTGTCATCGACCAGGAGTGGGTGCGGGCGAACCTGGCCCACGCCTACGCCGGGTTCTCCGTGCTGCGCCTGCTCAACTGGAAGGTCGCCGCCGACGGCGAGCGCGGCGTGCTGGACGTCGCCGACGCCAGCGGCATCAAGGTCTTCGGCACCGAGCACTACCTCGACGCCCTCACGCTGCTCATGGAGATCGTCGGCGAGCCCGGCTACCTGCGGGCCTCGTCACCCGGCGCCGTGCTCGCCGGCCGGCTGGAGTCGCTCTACCGCGGCCTGGTGATCCTCACCTTCGGCGGTGGCGTGAACGAGCTGCAGCGGGACCTGATCGCCCAGTTCGGCCTCGGGCTTCCCGTCACCCGCTGACGCGTACCGACGCGCGTCGACTCCGCTGACACCGCTGACGCCGCTGACACCGCTGACTCCCGCCGACGTCCGGAAGGACCATGACCGTGGACTTCACCCTGAGCGAGCCGGAGCTGGCGGTCGACGAGCTCGCCGGCCGCCTGTTCGGCGACCACACCTCCCCGGAGCGGCTGCGGGCCGCCGAGGAGGGCGCCGATCCCCCCTTCGACCGCGACCTGTGGACCGCGCTCGCCGACGCCGGCCTGCTCGGAACCGCTGTTCCGGAGGAGGCGGGCGGTCTTGGCCTCGGTCTGGTCGCGCTCGCCCGGCTGCTGGAGCACGCCGGCCGGACGGCGGCGCCGGTCCCCGCCCTGGCCACCCTCGGATACGCCGTGCCCCCGATCGTCCGCTTCGGGACACCGGCCCTGCGGGACGCCCTGCTGCCCGGGGTGCTCGACGGCTCCACCGTGCTGACGGCGGCGCTGGCCGAGCCGCTCGGCGACCCACGCCGCCCGGCGACGACCGCCCGCACCGAGGCCAGCGGCGCGGGGGCCGAGGGCAGCGGCGGCCCGGGCGGCGGCGGCGCGGGGGCCGGCTCGGGCGGAGGCTGGGTGCTCTCCGGGACGAAGACCTGCGTCCCGGCCGGCATGATCGCCGACGCGATCCTGGTGTCGGCGACGACCGAGACCGGCGCCGGGCTGTTCCTCGTCGACCCGGCTGCCCCCGGCGTGACCCGGCGGGCACAGCGGACGATCGCCTGGGCCGTCGAGGCCGAGCTGGAGCTCACCGACGTCCGGGTGGCGCCCGCCGCGGCGGTCGGCCCACTCGACACCAGCGCGCTCGACTGGACCCTCGCCCGGGCGACGACCGCGAGCTGCGCGGTGATGGCCGGCGTCGTCGACGAGGCGCTGCGCCTCACCTCGCTGCACACCCGCACCCGCGAGCAGTTCGGACATCCGATCGCGGGCTTCCAGGCGGTGCGCCAGCGCCTCGCCGACGGGTTCATCGACGCCCGGGCCATCCGGTGGACGGCCGCGGAGGCGCTGTGGCGGCTCGACGAGGGACTGCCCGCGGCGAAGGAGGTCGCCGTCGCGAAGCTCGTCGCGGCGAGCGGCGGGCGGCGGGTCACCCGGGCCGCGCAGCATCTGCACGGCGCGACCGGCGTCGACCGCGCCTACCCGGTGCACCGCTGCTACGTGCTGGCCAAGCAGCTGGAGCTCGCCCTGGGCGGGGTCAGCCGCCAGGCCGCCGCGCTCGGCGCGCTGCTCGCCGACGAGCCCCTGCCAGCCTGAGCGGCCCGGCGCACAGCCCGAGCGCACCCGCGCAGCCCCACCTCCGTCGATGTCGATTGGTGCGAAGACATGTTCCTGGACTACACGCCGGAACAGCTGGCGCTGCGCCGGCGGCTGCGGGCGTACTTCGCCGAGCTGCTCACCCCCGCCGACCGCGCCGACCTGGCGTCCCCGGCTCTGTCCCCGGCCCCGGCCACGACCACGGCCACAGCCCCGGCCCTGGCCACGTCCCCGGCGACCGCGAGCGTGACGTTCCGCCGGATCGTCCGCCGGCTCGGCGCGGACGGCTGGCTGGGCCTCGGGTGGCCGGTCGAGTACGGCGGCCAGGGCCGGCCCGCGACCGACCAGTACGTCATGTTCGACGAGGTGCAGCGGGCCGGCGTCCCGTTCCCGTTCGTCACCGTGAACACGGTCGGGCCGACGCTGATGCGGTTCGGATCGGATCAGCAGAAGGAGCGGTACCTGCCCGCCATCCTGGCCGGTGAGTCCGTCTTCGCGATCGGCTACAGCGAACCGGAGGCGGGCACCGACCTCGCCTCGCTGCGGACGTCCGCCCGGCTGGAAGGCGACGAGTGGGTGGTGCGCGGCGGGAAGGTCTTCACCTCGGGTGCCAACCACGCCGACCACATCTGGCTGGCCGCCCGGACCGACCCGGACCTGCCCCGCCACCGGGGCATCTCCATCCTCCTCGTGCCGACCGCGCAACCGGGCTTCCGATGGACGCCGATCATGACCGTGGGCGGTGTGATGACGACGGCGACCTACTACGACGACGTGCGCGTCCCGGCGGCGAACCTGGTCGGTGAACGGGGCGGCGGCTGGCGCATGATCACCACCCAGCTCAACCACGAGCGGGTCGGCCTCGCCGCGCTCGGTGGCCACGCCTGGCGCATGTGGGGCGAGGTGCGCCGCTGGGCGCTGGCCACCCCCGACCCCACCCCCGCCGCCGGCGCGCCCGCGGGCGCGCGCATCGCCGACCGGCCGTGGGTGCGCGCCGACCTGGCGCGGTGCTTCGCCCGGCTCGAGGTGATGAAGCTGCTCAACTGGCAGATGGCCACCACGATCGCGACCGGTGAGCTGCGCCCCGCCGACTCCAGCACCGTGAAGTTCTACGGCACCGAGACGCACGTCGAGGTCTACCGGCTGCTGCTGGGAATCCTCGGCGCCGGCGCCTGGCTGCGCACCGGCTCCCCCGGCGCCCTGCTGGCCGGCGAGATCGAACGCGCCGCGCGGGCCGCGCAGATCAACACCTTCGGCGGAGGAGTGAACGAGGTGCAACGGGAGATCGTCGCGAGCGCCGGGCTCGGCATGGCCCGCCGGGCCAGGTGACGCCGCGATGGACCTGACCTTCGACGAAAGCCAGGACGCGCTGCGCGAGCTCGCGGCGGAACTGTTCGCCAAGCGGTCCCCGGTCGCCCGGGTGGCGGCGGTCGAGGCGACCGAGGAGCGCGTCGACCGTGACCTGTGGGCCGATCTCGGCGCCGCCGGCCTGCTCGGGGTGGCCCTGCCCGAGGAGCTGGGCGGCGCCGGCCTCGGCCTGGTCGAGGCCGCCATCGTCTGCGTCGAACAGGGCCGCGTCGTCGCCCCCGTCCCCCTGCTCTGGACGATCGCCGCTGCCCGCGTGCTCGCGCACGCAGCCCCGACCCCGGGCCCGGCTGCGGTCGCTGCGGCGTCCGGCCCGAACCCCACCCAGCCCCTCGGTTCCGCGGAACCGCAACGCCACTCCGGCTCCGCGGAACCGGCCCAGCCCGGCGGTTCCGCGGAACCGCAACATCTCACCGGCGTCGCGGAACCAGCACGGCCCGACGGCCCCGCAGAAGCACAACACCGCTCCGGTTCCGCGGAACCGGCATGCCCCAGCGGTTCCGCGGAACCGGAGCGCCCGGCCTGGGCGGAGGACATCCTGGCGCTGCTGCGCAGGGTGGTCGCCGGCGAGGTGATGCTGACCTGCGCACCGGAGCAGGTCGCCGCACCGCTGCGGGTGACCGCGACCGGCCCCGCCGCCGGTCGGGTGAGCGGACGGATCGCCGGGGTGCCGTACGCCCATGTCGCCGAACGCATCCTGCTGCCCATCGGCGCCGACGGGTGGCTTCTCGACCCGTCGAGCCCCGGCTGCGCTGTGCGATCGGGTCCGTCCACCAGCGGTGAGCTGCACGGTGAGTTGGAGCTCACCGACGTGCCCGCGCTGCGCCTGCCCGGCGCTGCCACCGACCTGCGGGCGCATCTGCTGGTGTTGCTCGCCGCCCTCGCCGCCGGGGTGACAGCGGCGGCGCTGCAAATGGCCGCGGAGCACACCTCGACCCGCACCCAGTTCGGCCGCCCGCTGTCGACGTTCCAGGGCGTGGCGCTCAAGGCCGCCGACGCCTACGTCGACACCGTCGGCATCTCCGCCACCGCCATGCAGGCCGCCTGGCGCCTCGACCAGGGCCTGGACGCCACCGCCGAGATCCTCACCGCGGCCTGGTGGGCCGCCGAGGCCGGCCAGCACTGCGTCCACCTCACCCAGCATCTGCACGGCGGCCTCGGCGCCGACATCTCCTACCCCGTCCACCGCTACTTCCTCTGGGGCAAACAGATCGAGCTGCTCACCGGCGGCGCCTCAGCCCTGCTGAGCGAACTCGGCGATGCCCTTGTACACCTGGAAAACCCCGGCGACGCCTGCTGAACCGACTTTCCCCCAGAGAGTGGTTGCCAGACGGCCCTGCTGTTCCCAGACCTGACGCTGATCAGGTCCACCTTGTCCGCCAACGCGACCAGCGCACCCCTGAGCGCTGGCCCAGGGCAGTGACGTGGGCCTTGCTGCCGGACACGGTCCGCGGCCAGCCCTAACGGCTCAGAGCACCGGCGTGGGCGGTGACAGCGGAAATCACATGGTCGGGAGTCGCCCCGCGCAGCAGTTTCAAGTCGATAAGCATATCGCATTTCAGTGCCGGGTGGTACCAAATTCCAAAGTAGTAGCGCAACGAATAGGAGTCTCGTACAACCCATTTCAGAAGTCCGCGACGCACCCATCCCAGGTSCCGGTTCCGGAGCGCCCATCCTGCGGTCGGCCAGACCGCCAGCACCTCGCGCTTCCCCAGCCTGACGACGCTCACGCTCACCAGATCCTGCCACGCAATATCATAACGTCGTCCACCCGCCCTGACGTGCAGGCTGTCGGGTGCCATGGACAGTTCCAGCCGGGAACTACCATAACGAAATCGCCACAACCCGGACACAAGTGGAATAATTGTGAGAATTGCCCATAAGGTGCCGCCGACGATGTTGCCGACAACATCATCGGTGGCCATGGGCTCATGCCGAGCGACCGAAACCGCAACATTTACCAGCCCTATCACAAACAGGACTAACAGCGGTATGGCGATGCCGAGCAGCAGGGAGCCAGCCAGGAGAATTTTTCGGCGATTTCCCGGAAAAACGTAGGTTTCGGCTTCGGCTTCCCGAGCGACTTCGGTATCGGGAGGCGCGATCCGAGGACGGTGGGTCGGTACCCGTGCGGCGACCTCGGTCTCACGTGCCGAGACCAGTCGGGTGATGTCCTCCGGCCAGACAACCGGCCCTGAGGGCAGGCGGTCCACGAACATCCGAAGCAGCGCATCTGGGGCTGGCCGCTCCGCCGGATTCTTCACCAGGCATTGGCGAAGAAGATCGCCGGGCGCTGTGGGCACCCCCGTCAGATCCGGCTCGCCGTGTACAACCCGGAACAGCAGCGCCGCCGGATCGCCCGAGCCGAACGGGCCACGCCGGGTCGCGGCGAAAACGAGTACCGCGGCGAAGGAGAAAACGTCGCTCTGGGGACCGGCGTGAGCGCCCGCCGCCTGCTCTGGGGACATGTACGCAGGAGTCCCAAGAACACCACCAACCCGAGTCAGTGACGTCTGCTCCATCGCCCGCGCGATGCCGAAATCAATGACACGCGGCCCGTCACTGGCGAGCAGAACATTACTCGGCTTCAGATCGCGGTGCACAATGCCGACCCGGTGGATGGCAATAATTGCCTCCAACATGCCGGCAGCCAGCCGGCAGAGCACGGCCTCCGGTAATGTTCCATACCTGACGATGGCCTCATGCAGGGAGGGACCGGGAACATACAAGGTGGCCAACCAGGGCATGACACCCGTGAGATCAAAGTCAACCACTGGAGCGGTGAACGCCCCGCTGACAAGACTGGCCGCCTCCACCTCCCGTTGGAAACGATGACGGAATTGGCCGTCGCTCGCCAGATCCGGTCGCACCACCTTGACCGCGATGAGTCGACCCGAAGGTGAACTGGCCAGGTAGACGCGCCCCATCCCGCCCTCACCGATACGGGCCCGCAGAGTGTACGGACCGATCGTCGAGGGGTCTCCGGACTCAAGTGGTTGCATATAGACAAAAGATGATCATCATGGTACTCCGATGTAGACAGGGACCCATCCCCTACGAGGTGGGTGGCTAGAAGTCGGCGTCAACTGGCCACATAGAATATCTCCCAAACCCGAGCCAGAAGCTCCTGGATCCGACCTGTACGTCGGGTTTCCTCACGGCATCAAGCCACGCCTACGTCATCGGGCTCGCCGAGCGCCTCGACATCAGGCAACTGGCGACCACCGACCGCCGTCGCTTCCTGGCTGCGACCCGGCGTCACAGCCCCGGCTTCGAACTGCTACCCGTCTGACACCCACATTGCGGTGGCCTTCCCAGCGCGGTGTGCGCGGTGGGGCGGTGCTGGGCGACAAGCACGCGCGGCGGCTCGCCGGCGTAACGCACGACCTCGCGGGTGAGGTGGCTCTGGTCGGCATAGCCGTGCCGGGCCGCGACCTGGGCGAGCGGGAACCGCCTGAGGTCAGCCGCCGCGTGTTCGAACCGGACCACGGCCGCGGCGGCCTTGGGCGTCAGTCCGACCTGCTCGCGGAAGCGGGCGGCGGCGTGCCGCCCGCTCCAGCCGGTGCTCTCGATGAGCTGGCCGATCCGGGCCTGCCCTTCGGACGCCTGGATCCGCTCCCACATCCATGTCACGAACGGCTCCGGTTCGCGTTCGACCACGGCGAGCCGTAGCAGTGCGTCTTCGGCGAGGGCGAGCCGCTCGTCCCATGACCCCGCCACGGCGAGCCTCTCGGGCAGCGATCCCGCGAGTGTCGGCGAGACGTCGCCCAACGGCAGGACGCGGCCGGCGAGGTCGCGTCCGGGCAGGCCGAGGAGCCGGTACGCGCCGAGCGGGGTCAGATAGACCTGCACACATCGCTGGCTGTTCTCGAAGCGAGTCGTCGCATGCCCCCGCATGAAGCCGGCCACGAAGGAGCCATGCCGGCCGACACCCTCGCCGTCGGACAGGGCGACCACCTCGAGCGGGTCGCCGAAGGACAGCACCAGCGGCAGCAGGCTCCCGGCCGGCTGCCGGCGCTCGACCGGGCGGTCAGCGCGTTGCTGGTAGCCGACGATTCCCGCGACCAGCCCGGCGAGGGCGGGGTGCGCGGGACGCCGGACGAGCTCGGGCGCTGTTGCCGCCATAAGGCGAGTATCGGCGGTCAGTTTTCTTCAAGCCATCACCGGCCCTGCCACGGCAGCATCACCGCTGATGCGCCAACCCCAGGCACAGCACGCCTCCGGTGACCACAACGGCGGCGCGGCATGCCGACCTCGGCGGTCGCCGCATCGAGAGTGTGTGAACGATCGAGATGGGAGAGATGACATGCGCGGGCTGGCAGCTGTCGAGTTCCTCAGCGTCGACGGTGTGATGCAGGGTCTCGGTTCTCCCGACGAGGACCGGGATGGTGGATTCGAGCACGGCGGCTGGGGTGTTCCGTATGGAGAGGTGCTGCACGAGGTGATCGATCCGGCTGGGCTCGGCGGGACCTCGGCGTACCTCTTCGGGCGCCGGACCTACGAGAAGATGGCCGCGTTCTGGCCTTTCCAGCCGAACGACAACCCCATGGCTGCGGCTCTGAACGCCACACCCAAGTACGTCGCGACCAGGACGCTGAGCGCTCCGCTTGGCTGGAAGGGGGCCGAGCCACTCGAAGATGATCTGGTCACCGCCGTGACCCGGCTGAAGAACACCGCGGACCGCGGGGACATCGTGGTACTTGGCAGTGGGGCCGTGGTTCGGCAGCTGATGGAGGCCGATCTCGTCGACGAACTGCGGCTGTTCGTGCACCCGCTGCTGCTCGGGACGGGGAAGCGGCTGTTCGGAGGCCTGCCGGCACCACGGCCACTCCGGCTCATCGGAAGCGGCATCACAAGCAGGGGAACGGCCGCTCTCACCTACACCGTCGAGGGCCGCCGCACCGCCACCACGAGTGCATAGGCCCTCCAGAGCGGTCGAGGCTGAGGCCGCCATCTGAAGAGCAAGCGCTTGGTGGGGCATAATCCCGGCATGGCTCGAAGTTCAGTGTCGTCGCCCGACCAGCCAGCTCGCCGCCCGCGCCAGAGTGCGGCGGTGCCGGCGGGCGACGCCGGGCCCGCGCCAGCGGAGGGCGGCCGGCGCAACGCTGCGGGTCGGCGAGCTGGCGGTGGCCGGGCCGCCGGGTCGGGCGAGTCGGAGCGCCGCGCGGCGATCGTCGGGCTGGCCGCCGACCTGTTCGCCGAGCGCGGCTACCGGGCCACCACGGTACGCGAGATCGCCGACGCGGCCGGGATGCTCTCCGGCAGCCTGTATCACCATTTCGACTCCAAGGAGTCGATCATCGACGAGCTGCTGTCCAGCTACCTCGACGATCTGCACCGCGAATACGAGGCCATCGTCGAGCGGGGCGGGACGGCCGTCGACCAGATCGACGGTCTCGTGCGGGCCGCGTTCTCCTCGGTGGCCCGGCACCGCGCCGCGGTCACCGTCTTCCAGAACGAGCGGGTGCACCTCATCCAGCTTCCGCGCTTCGCCTATCTGACCGCCGCCGAGCAGTCGACCCAACGGCTGTGGATGAAGGTGCTGCGCGACGGCATCGCGGCCGGCCAGCTGCGCGCCGACCTGGACCCCAAGATCACCTACCGGCTCCTGCGCGACTCGGTCTGGGTGTCCGTCCGGTGGTACTCCCCCAGCGGGCGGCTGTCACCCGACCAGCTCGCCGACCACTTTCTGCGCATGCTCCTGGACGGAATCCGCCCGCACGGCCCGGCCACCGACGCAGACGACCTACCGCCCACCACTCCCTGACGCCCCCGGCGCCCAGCTCATCCCAAGAGTGGCGCATTCTCGTCGTTCCAGAGCCCGTAGCAGAATCCTGAGACGCGGCGGATCCGGGCCACCAGCCTGGGCGTGGCGGAGCCGCGCCGATGGAACGCCAACCCCACCCGCACGCCCACGCATCGAGGGTCCCGCACCGCCGCGCAGCGCCAGCAATTCGCCTTAATAGGGACGAAAGGGGCGTGGTCCCCGCCTGACAACTCGCAAGAGTGAAGGATTTTGGTCGTTGGAACGACAGAAATCCTTCACTCTTGCGGCTCGCCAAACCGAGGCCTCAGGCCACCGGGTTCTCAGCGGTCCGGCCGCGTTGACGATGGAGCGCGAGCCCCCACTCACCAACTAACGATCTTGGCCGCGTCAATCCGGGACAGGCTCTCCCGTGACCAGAATCCTTCACGCTTCAGCTCGACCCCTCGACCGTCTGCACGCCCCGACAAGAAGCCGCAGGTCAGGGGCAGCCCGGCGGAATAATTCCACGACCAGCATTCGACTACACCGTGATCAAGATCACAAATCATTGCCCCCAAATGCTGGCGACGCAATCCTTGGCGCTGGTTCAGCCATCTCTGCACCGGAGCGGAAGTGAGAGCCGGATGAAACGCGCCATGCGCTATTTCGTCGTTGTCGTCGGAGCTATGGCGGTAGCGCTGTCGGCGGGGTGCGGCGGCGACGGCGCGACGGTCACCGCAGCCGGTGGGACGACTAGCGCAGCCAGTACCGCTGTGACGGCCACCGCGCCCAGCGCAGGGGTTACCGCAGCCAGTACGGTACCGCCGGCCGGAAACACCGACCCTTTGTGCACCAGGGTCGACGTGCCGGCTGAGCTGCTCAGAATTCGTGCGGGCAAGCGCGAGTTGGCGACGGCGCCGCCGCCGAAGCTTTCGGCCACATCCGAGCCACAGACGACGAACAGCGGCGACTACGCCTACGCCTCACTCCCCATAGACCTCAGCGGGCCGGGGCGGTACACGCTCAGGTTCGGCCCGGTCGACGACTTCTTTGATGTGCCAAGGATAATACCGATGGTCGCCTTCCAGCAGGCAGACGACTTCACCGGCCAAGTAAGTCATGCGGGCGGCCTTGCGATGGTCACCGATCCCGACGGTAAGCGTTACCTGAAAACCGACGTGGAGATCAAGGAAGTCCGGCCATGCACGTCATTTGTAATGTTCATTTCATAGTTGCCGGTAACGGATCTCCGGGACGCGGCTGGTCGGTTCGGTCATCCGTGTACTCGGGTTCAGCCAGCGGCGGCCGTGAGCGCGGGCAGGACCTTGTCGGTGTAGAGGTGCAGGCTCTCCCAGCCGTCGGCAGGTGGCAGGCCGCCGACGAGCGGATGCAGGACCATCGTGTCCATCGGCCCGGCCGCCTGTGCGCGTTCGACGCACTCAGCCGGGGTCAGCACCTCGTAGACGCCCTCGGCGCGCAGCTCGTCGACGGTGTCGGCGTGTGAGCGGACCGCCGAGGTCTGGCCGGGCTGCTGCCAGGAGGCGTAGGCGCGGGCCTCGTGCAGGAAATGGTGGCCGAGCCGCGCCCAGGCCCGGTCGGGGTCGTCGGCGAGGAACGTCAGCCGGGTCCGCTCCGGCGGCATGATGACGAAGCCGGACGTCCCGTGCGCGGCGAGCTGCTCGGTGTAGTAGGCGGCGAGCGCGGGGTCGTTCTTCGGCATGCAGAACGGCAGGCCGAGGCGGGCGGCCCGGCGTGCCGACACCGGCTTTCCGCCGCCGACCCACACCAGCGCGGAGGGGGCGCGCCGCGGCACCGGGGTAAGCCGCACCTGCCGGCCCTCATGCTCGAACGGCTCGCCCGACCAGACGGCGAGCAGGGTTTCCAGGGCTTCGTCGAGCGCCCGGCCGCGGGTCTTCCAGTCCCGGCCCAGCGCCGTGTACTCCTCCGGCCGGTATCCGAGACCAGCGACGATGGTGAGCCGCCCGCCGCTGGCGAGGTCGAGCACCGCGAGCTCCTCGGCGAGCCGCGGCGGGTCGTACAACGGCACCAGCAGCGCCTGGATGATCACCCGCAACTGGGACGTCGCACCGAGGATCATCGCGGCGTTCAGCAGCGGCGCGGGGCTCCAGCCATCGCCGGACGCATGATGTTCCTCCAGGCTGACCAGGTCGAGGCCGTGTGCGTCGGCATGGCGGGCCATCTCGATGCCCGCGGTGTAGGCGGCGGAAAGGGCGCCCGGATCCAGGCCGGGCACGGCGAAGTTGAAGCGCAGCACGGCGAGCACGCCGGCTCCTTTCGGGTGATCCGTCTCGGGTCAGCGGCCGGTGTAGACGGGGGGACGGCGTTCGGAGAAGGCGCGGGTGCCCTCCTTGGCGTCCTCGGTGGCGAAGACGGGCAGGCCGATCTCCAGCTCACGGGCCAGCGCCTCCGTCTCGGGCAGCCCCTCGGTCTCCCGCACCGAGCGCTTCACGGCCTGCACGGCCAGCGGGGCGTTGGCGGCGATGCGCTCGGCGACCCGCAGGGCTTCGTCGAGGGCCTTGCCATCCGGGACGACCCGGCTGATCAGACCGATGTCGGCGGCCTCGGCGGCGGTGATCGTCTCGCCGGTGAGCAGCAGCTCCATCGCCCGCGCGTAGGGGATCTGCCGGCGCAGCCGGACCGTCGACCCGCCGAGCGGGAAAAGCCCGCGGGTGACCTCGACGACGCCGAACGTGGCGCTCTCGGCGGCGATCCGGACGTCCGTCGCCTGCAGGATCTCCGTGCCGCCGGCGACGGCGGGCCCCTCGACCGCGGCGATCAGCGGCTTGGCCAGCTGCTTCGAGCGCAGCAGGGCGCGCCAGGCGATGCCGGTGTCCTCCCGGAAGCGTTTCGCGGCTCCGTCGGCACTCACCGCGTTGTTCATCGCCTTCAGATCGGCGCCGGCGCAGAACACCCCGCCGGCTCCGGTGAGGACGGCGACGCGGACCGCCGGGTCGGCGTCGATCATCTCCCAGGCGTCGGCAAGACCCACGATCATGGATGGTGACAGGGCGTTGCGTGCCTCGGGCCGGTTCATCGTCACCACGACGACGGGGCCCGAGCGCTCGACCACAAGATGTTCGCTCATCATGTCCTCCACGGTTCGTCTGCCACGGTGGAGCGCGCTGCCGCCGACCGGCCCCACGGCGCGGCCCCAGGCTAGAACACGTACTAGTTTCTGTCGCCCACCATCACGAGAGTCCCTGGTGAGCAGGGTGTTGCGGGATCCGTCCCGGTTGCCCGGTTCGTCGTCCACGGTCGAAGGCGGCACGCTAATGTCGAAGATCTGACGGGTAGTCAGGTCCGTCGGAGTCGTGCAAGTGGAAGGGGAACAGGCGTGCCCGAGACAGTCACCCCGCTGGCCGGCGTCCGCATCATCGAGTGCTCGATGCTCGGGCCCGCCGCCGTCACCACCGCGCTGGCCGACCTCGGCGCCGAGGTCATCAAGGTCGAGCCGCCCCAGGGCGACTACGTGCGGTCGATGACCTGGCCGATCGTCGACGGGACGTCCCTCATGCACCTGCATGTGAACCGGGGGAAGCGCGGGATCGTGCTGGACCTGCGCACCCCCGGCGGGCACGCGGTGTTCCTCGACCTCGTCCGCGGGGCCGACGCGGTGGTGGAGGCGATGCGCCCGGGTGGGCTCGCCCGCCGCGGCCTCGGCTTCGACGCACTGCGGGCGGTGAACCCGGCGATCGTCCTGCTGACGATCTCCGGCTATGGCCTGACCGGCCCGTACAAGGACTACCCAAGCCACGGAGTCGCGTACGACACCTGGGCCGGAGTGGTAACCCCCGTCGTCGACGACGACGGTTTCACCGCCATTCCCGAGCACGTCTCGCTCGGTATCAACGCCGGCCCGCTCTACGGTTCGCTGGGCGTTCTCGCGGGCATTCTGGCCGCCCGGTCCACCGGTGTCGGGCGGTGGCTGGAGGTCGCCCAGTCCGACGCGGCGGCCGCCGTGGACTGGCTGCGCTCGGAAACCCACCGGGCCTACGAACGCCCGGCGGACGAGGTGACCGGAAACGCCTCCGACGGCGGGCGCCGCCGCCTTCCCGGCACCGCCGGAATGGCCGAGGGCGTCCGTTACAACATCTACGCGACCAGCGACGGCCACATTCTCTTCATGGCGTCGGAACGGGAGTTCTGGAAGAACTTCTGCGTCGGGGTGGGCCGCGCCGACCTGTTCGACCGCTATCCCGGGGAGCGTTACGCCGACCACGCCGCCGGGAACACCGCCCTGCGCCGGGAGCTGCGGGCCGTCTTCCTGACCCGCACCAGCGCGGAATGGATCGCCTTCGGCGGGCGGGTGAACACCCCGATCGCCCCGGTAAACACCCCCCGCACGCTCGCGGACGACCCCCAGTTCGCCGACCGGCTGCCCTGGATTCCCAAGGAAAGCCTCGGCGCCGACCAGCTGCCGATTCCCATCAGGATCGTCGACGGCGACCTTCCGCACCCGGCCCGCGCGCCGCGGGTCGGCGAGCACACGGCCGAGGTGCTGCGCGATGTCCTCGGTTACGACGACGCGCGGATCGACCGCCTGCGGGCCGAGGGCGCGCTCGGCCGTGGCGACGCTCGGGACGACACCCCGAACCGCCAGCACACCCCGAACCCCGAGGGCGCACCGAACCCGTAGACCGCGCAGGACGCGCAGGCCCGCTCGCCCCGCTGAGCCGCGGCGGGGCGAGCGAGCCTGCCGCGACTCAGCCAACGGCGGCGGTCGATGCGTCGTCACCCGGTTGCGTCGTCGCCGAGCTGCGCCGCCCGCTGGCGGGTGGTGCTGTGCACCGGGTCCCGGTCGAAGATCGGCAGGACGTGCCGGCCGAACACCTCGACGGCCTCGCAGGCCACCTCGACCGGCATCGTCGTCGACAGCATGCCGAAGGTGAGCTGGTCGGCGCCGATGTCGGCGTAGGTGCGCACCGCCCGCTCACACTCTTCCGGGTCACCGATGACGATGTGGCCGGCCCCGATCGCGAGGTCGAGCAGCTCGACGGTCGGCTCGGGCAGCACCTGCGGCCAGTCGGGAATGTAGGCCGGCTTCGGGAAGGTGTCGAGGTACCGGTACACGAGGCTGTTCTGGTAGCTCATCGTGATGTCGGTGGCGATCTCCCGGGCCCGGGCGCCGTCCTCCAGGCAGAGCATCTGGCTGGTGACCATGACGTTGTTGTTGACGTACCCGCCGACCGGCTCGGCCTTCTCGATGTTCTTCTTGTAGATCTCGATGAGCGGGGCCAGCTGGTCGGGGGTTCCGTGCGCGAAACAGAGCACACCGAGCCCCATCCGCGCGGCCTTCTCGAACGTCCCGGGATTTCCCGCCGCCACCCACATCGGCGGATGCGGGCGGGTGTACGGCTTCGGCAGGACGTTCCGTGCCGGCATCGAGAAGAACTCGCCGTCGTGTTCGTACTCGCCGTCCGCCCACATCTTCGGCAGCTCGGCGACGACCTCGTCGAACATCTTCTTGGTCAGGTCCGGGTCGGTGATCCCGAAACCGCGCTGCTCGGTGGTGGACGAGCCACGCCCCATACCAAGCTCGAAACGCCCGCCGGAGAGATGGTCGAGCATCGCGGCCCGCTCGGCGATGCGGGCCGGGTGGTTCACCGGCGGCGTGATGTTGAAGATGCCGCTGCCGATGTGGATGCGTTCGGTGACCCCGGCGAGGTAGGCCAGAAAGCTCTCGTTCGCCGACAGGTGCGAGTACTCGTCGAGGAAATGGTGCTCGGTGGCCCAGGTGTACTTGAATCCGGCCCGGTCCGCGGCCCTGGTCCAGGTGACCTCGTCCATCAGCCGGTTGTGCTCCGCGCCCAGCGGGTCGCGTTCCGACAGCCGGCGCGGCAGGTAGAGCGAGTTGAAGATCCCGAATTCCATGGCCGGACCACCTCTCACCGTTCGACTGACGGCCGCGGCGCGACGCGCGCGGCCCACCCGGCGCGGCCCAGCCCAAGCGGCCGACCCGAGCCCCGCCGATCTGACGCCCCGTCCGGAAATCGCGGCTCGGCAGCGACAATATCTAGAACGTGTTCTAGACTCTAGCGACTGGAACCGTGGGTGCAAGAGTCACCGGACGTCGCCCCCAGGCGAGTCATCCCTGACCTACCGTCAGGTACAGGCCGGGCGTCCGGATGCTTCTCACCGGGGGCGGAAGGATGGTCATGAGCGCTCTGGAGACGACCGCCGCGCGCACCGGGTCGCTGTTCATCGGCGGCGACCTCGTGCCGGGCGCGGCGGGGCGCTACCCGGTGATCGACCCGGCCAGTGAGGAGCTGGTCGGCGAGGCACCACAGGCCTCGCCCGAGCAGGCCCGCGAGGCCGCCGCCGCGGCCCGCGCCGCCTGGCGCTCCTGGTCGCAGACCGCCCCCGAGCGGCGCGCAGAGCTGCTCGGGCGGATCGCGGACCTGCTGATCACGCACAACGACGAGCTGGTCGGGCTGGTCCAGGCGGAGACCGGCGCGACCGCACGGGTCGCGCAGACCATGCAGGTGCCGGTGGCCGTCGACCGCTTCCGCCGCTACGCCAAGGAGGCGCTCGACCCGGTTACCGTGCCACTGCCTCCGCAGCCGATGCCCGCCACCCCGCTCGCGCCCGGCGGCCTGATCGGCGCGGTCGCCGTACGCCAGCCCGTCGGCGTCGTCGCCTGCATCACCCCGTACAACTTCCCGCTGGTCAGCCTGGCGGGGAAGGTCGCGCCCGCGCTCGCCATGGRCAACACCGTCGTGGTCAAGCCGGCGCCGCAGGATCCGCTGCAGATCCTGCTCTTCGCCGAGATCGTCGCGGAGGCCGGGGTGCCGCCCGGCGTGGTCAACGTCGTCACCGGGTCCGCCCCGTCGATCGGCGCGGCGCTGGTCGACTCCCCCGACGTCGACATGATCAGCTTCACCGGGAGCACCCAGGTCGGGCAGGCCATCGCCGCGGCCGCCGGGCGTGACATGAAGCGGGTGCTGATGGAGCTCGGCGGGAAGGGCGCCGCCATCGTCTTCGACGACGCCGACCTCGACGCGGCGGTCGGTGGCATCGGCTCGACCTGGAGCTTCCACTCCGGGCAGATCTGCACCGCGCCGACCCGCGTGCTGGTCCAGCGCGGCGTGCGCGACGCCCTCGTCGACCGGCTCACCGCCTATGCCGGCGCCTGCCGGGTCGGCGACCCGCGCGCCGCGGACACCGTCGTCGGCCCGGTCATCTCCACCGCCCACCGCGACCGGGTCGAGGCGATGATCGAGAAAGGTGTGGCCGAAGGCGCGACCCTGGCGGTCGGTGGCCGCCGGCCGGCGTCCGACACCGGCTTCTACGTCGCGCCGACGCTGTTCACCGACGTCACGCCCGGGATGTCGATCGCCCGCGAGGAGTTCTTCGCGCCGGTGGTGGTCCTCATGACGTTCAACGACGAGGACGAGGCCGTCGAGCTCGCGAACGACAGCCCGTTCGGCCTGAGCGACTACGTCTGGACCGCGGACACCGGGCGCGGCTACCGCGTCGCCCGCCGGCTGCGCTCCGGCAGCGTCGGGATCAACACCGTGCAGCGCAACCACGAGACGCCGTTCGGTGGTTTCAGGCACAGCGGCGTCGGGCGCGACTGCGGCACCTTCGCGATGCACGCCTACAGCGAGTTACAGAGCATCGTCTGGTCAAGCTGAAGCTGAGGAGCGACGAGCATGGGTGATCTGCTGCGTGGCATCGTCTGGGACGGTTCCGCCTACCACGTGGTCGACGACCTGGAGGTGCGCCCACCCGGGCCCGGCGAGGTCGAGGTGCGGATGACCGCCGCCGGACTGTGCCACAGCGACCTGGCGGTCGTGCGGGGGACGATCCCCTTCCCGACCCCGGTCGTTCTCGGCCACGAGGGCGCCGGCGTCGTCTCGGCACTGGGGCCCGGGGTGACGGGGGCGACGGGGCTTGCGGAGGGTGACGTGGTCGCGCTCACCACCCTCGGCAACTGCGGTGCCTGCGAGCACTGCGACGCCGGCCAGCCGACGATGTGCCGCTCCACCTTCGGCCGCCGGCCGCAGCCGTTCACCTGGCGCGGCGCGCCCACCTACAACTTCGCGAACACGTCCTGTTTCGCCGAGCGGGTCGTCGTCGCGGCGAACCAGTGCGTGCCGGTTCCCGACGACGTCCCCGCCGCGTCGGCGGCGCTGCTCGGCTGCGGGGTGCTGACCGGCGTCGGCGCCGTGCTCAACCGCGCCCAGGTGCGGCCCGGGTCGACGGTCGCCGTCATCGGTGTCGGCGGCATCGGCCTGAACGTGATCCAGGGCGCGGCGCTCGCCGGCGCGACCCGCGTCGTCGCCGTCGACACCAACCCGGCGAAGGCCGACCTGGCGTACCGGTTCGGGGCGACCGACTTCGTCGACCCGTCCGGCCGGGACACCGCCGGCGCCGTCCGCGACCTGCTGCCCGCCGACAGCACCGGGGTGGACTACTCCTTCGAATGCGTCGGGCACCCGGCGCTGGCCCGGGCCGCCGTCGACATGCTCGGCTGGCACGGCACCGCCGTTCTGCTCGGGGTGCCGGCGGAGGCCGCCGAGCTGTCCGTCCCCATCACCGACCTGTACCTCGACAAGTCGGTGCTGGGCTGCCGGTACGGCTCGTCCCGCCCGCAGCGGGACGTCCGCACCTACCTGGGCCTGTACCGCGGCGGTCGCCTCCTGCTCGACGAGCTGGTGACCCGCACCTACCCACTCGACGCCGTCGGCCAGGCGATGGTCGACCTGGAAGCCGGCGACCTGGCCCGCGGCGTGCTCACCTTCTGACCTTCGGCGATGGAGCGAGGACGTCCCCCATAGCAAGTAGCACGCTGTAGCACCGAGTGCTACCATAGGCGCCATGGGCAGTCTGGAGATCACCCAACGAGATCTGCGGTCGAGATCGCGGGAGATCATGGATGCCGTCGAGCACGGCGAGTCCTTTACCGTCACCCGGGATGGTCGTCAGATCGGCCAGCTGGTGCCCATTCGACGGAGGCGCAGGTTCATTTCCCGGCAGGAGTTCGCCGCAATGTCACGTAACGCCCCCGGCACGGATCTGGACGCCTTCCGCGCGGACCAGGACGCGGTGGTCGACCACGAGGCCGCCGGTGGCTACGAACACTGAGAACTTCCGGCAGGGCCTGCTCGACACCAACATTCTGATCCTGCGTCGCTGGATAGATCCCGCCGAGCTTCCCGACGAGATGGCGATCAGCGCCGTGACGCTTGCCGAGTTGTCCGCGGGGCCGCATCAGGTCCGGCGCAACGACGAACAGGACCTGTACGACGAGCACGAGGAACGCGCGCGGCGGATGGAAACCCTTCAGCGCGCCGAGAACGAGTTCGACCCGATACCGTTCGATGCCGAGGCCGCCCGTGTCTACGGCCGTCTGTCGGCAGCCGTCGTCGTTGCTGGACRCAAACCACGCCGCCGCGTCGCGGATCTCATGATCGCCGCTACGGCGATCACGGAGAGCCTGCCCCTGTTCACCACGAATCCGGGCGACTACGTCGGCCTGGAAAAACTCATGGACGTGGTCCCGGTCACGAGGCCGTCGGTGCTCCGTAACTAGCCTGCGGTTCCGAACGACCGGTAGGGCAGCGTTGGTTCGCCGTCGGAGTCGAGTGTCGTCAGCAGGGCGCCTCGGGAGCAGGCCGCCGGCACAAGCGGGTTGGCCGAGCCGTCGCACTGGAAGGTGAGTCCTGGTGCCGCCGGTAGCGGGAGCTTCGGCGCCGACTTGATCTTCTCTGTGATCCGGGCAGGGGTGATGTCGCCGCTGATCCCGTCGAGTGCCCGGCTCAGCGCGGTCATCGTGAAGTAGATGGTCGGCCCCATCGAGTTGCTCAGGTCGATGTCGGTCTCGTCGTAGGCAGCCACGATCGCTCGCCACTGGCTCATGTCGATGTTCTCGGTGTCGCCGACCGCGAACGGTGTGGAGGTGTAGACCCCGTCGAAGGCATCGCCGAGCGCCTTCCGCGAGCTGTCGGAGACGCACTGGCTGACGACGCCGATCGGGCCGGTGAAGCTCGCGGCGCGCAGCCCGTTGAACGCCGAGATGCAGAACGTGTCGCTGCCGATGATGTGCACCTCGGTCGGTTCGCCCGCCGCGATCCTCGCCATCTGCGGTGTCATGTCCGCCTGGTCGGGCGGGATCCTGACCACCTGCAGGTCAAGCCCGGCATCGCCGAAGACCTGGTCGCCGACGGCGTCGTAGAACCCGGTGACGACCGGGACATCGATCGCGACGACCGTGACCTTCCCGACCTTGTTCTCCTTGGCGACTGTGATCGGCAACGTGCCGAGCCCGGCGATCAGGTCTCCGAGGACGAACGTCGAGTCGGGGTCGAGGATGACGGACTGCTCGGTGGTTCCATACAGGAAGACTGGTATGCCGGCGTCATGCAGCGACTGCCACATGGTGCCGATGGCCGTCGTCTCGCCGGCCACCGTGATCACGACGTCCTGCTGGATGAACTCGGTCGCGCAGTCGGTCGCTTTCGCCGGGTCGGCCAGTGACTCGCAGGTGACGAGTTCGATCGGCCTGCCACCGATGCCGCCGGCGTGCACATTGAGGAACTTCGCCATCGCCTTGGCGGAGTCGATCTGGATCGTGTTGTCGAACGCGGGGGTCGCACCGAGCAGCCTCGAAAAGGCGCAGCACCGAGACAGTGAGGCATCGCCAGCGACAACCGATGAATAGCACGGTAATTCCGGTTTCCCGAAGATGGCCCGGCGTCGCCAGGGGTCGCCCGGATGTACTCGCCGACGGAACGGCGCGCACTTTGATGAGAAGATCGCCTGGTGTGGAACGAGCTTCCCCGGAACGCAACAGTGCCCTAAATCGTGACGATCCTCAGGAGGTCCTCCAGGCCGACGAGGTCGGCGGCGTTGCGGGTGTAGATGCTGGCTCCGTGGGCGTGGGCGGTGGCCGCGATCAGCAGGTCCATGGTGCGTGCGCGTGGCTGGCGCCCGACTTCGACGATGCGGGCGGCGAGACGCCCGTAGCTGTCGGCGACGGCATCGTCAACAGGCAGTGGGTCGAACCGTCGTTGGATCGCGCTGAGGCGGGCGAGCCGGGTCGCGCGGGCCTGGGGCGTCCTGGCGACGAGGATGCCGAACTGTAGTTCGGCAATGCTGACGACGCTGACCGCCAACTCGCCGGGAATGGGGGTGACGTCCGTGGCGACCAGGACGCTGGTGTCGAGGATGCCTCGATTCATCGACCTTCCCAGGGATCCGTGAGGGAACCGTCGACGAGGTCGCGGTCCTGCGGCCAGTCAGTGTCCTCCGGCTGCGCGAAGAGATCCGCCAGATCGCCCCAGCGCCGCCACACACGCGGACTCACCGGGCCGAGGACGGCTGCTGGCCGGCCGGCCACGGTGATGGTGAGCCGTTCACCGGCCTGAGCACGGCGTACCAGATCGCTGGCGTTCTGCCGGACCTCTCGAAGCCCTATCTCGTCCACCCCCCGAGAGTAGCACTTGTGCTACCTGACCCTGGGCGGTTCAGCCGCGATCGGCACGGTCGCTGTGTCGCGGCCGGAGCGCAGCAGGGTCCCCGGGGTGGCGCCGGTGGTTGTCCCGTCCCGGACGATCTCGACGCCGTTGACCAGCACGTGGGCGACGCCGATCGAGCCGGCGGTGAGGCGGGCCGCGCCGCCGGGGAGGTCGTCGACCAGGGCGGCGTGCTCGGCGTCGACGGTGGCCGGGTCGAAGACGGTGATGTCGGCGTGGCAGCCCGGTGCGAGCCGGCCCCGGTCGCGCAGGCCGAACAGGGCCGCCGGCTCGCCGGTCATCATCGCGACGGCCGCCTCCAGGCCGACGAGGCGGCGCCCGCGCAGGCAGTCGCCGAGGAACCTGGTCGGGTAGGGCGCGCCGGCCATCCGGTCCAGGTGCGCACCGGCGTCCGAGCCGCCGAGCAGGACGTCCGGGTGTGCCCAGGTGTCGCGCCGCAGTGCCCACGAGTCGGGGTCGTTGTCGGTCGGCATCGGCCACAGGACCGTCCGCAGGTCGTCGGCGGCGGCGATCTCGACGAGGGCCGCGAAGGGGTCGAGGTCGCGTTCGGTGGCGATGTCGCCGACGACGCGGCCGGTCAGGCCGGCGTTGGCCCGTGAATAGGTGTCGCCGATGACGTAGCGGCGGAAGTCCGCGAGCCGGCGCAGGACACCGGCCTCCGGGGCGCGGGCCCGTTCCAGCAGGCGGGCGCGCACCGCCGGGTCGCGCAGCGCGGCGATCCGCTCGGGGATCGGCAGGCCGAGGACGTCCCCCCAGCCGGGGATGAGGTGCAGCGCGCAGAAGGTGCGCAGGCTCATGTTCATCGGCACCAGCGTCGGCATGGTCAGTGCGACGACCCGGCCGCCGAGCTCGCGGGCCCGCGCGGACGCGGCCAACTGGCGCGGGACCCGGTCGGGGGCGGCCGCGTCGATGGTCAGCACGTTCCAGTTGAGCGGCCGGCCGGCCGCCGCGCTCATCCGCGCGAGCAGGTCGATCTCGTCGTCGTCGAAGGTGTTCAGGCAGCCGGGGACGATCCCCTCCAGGAAGGTGCCCTCGTGCTCGCCGACGGCCGCGCACAGCGCGAGCGTCTCCTCGTGGGACGCCCAGCGGGAGGCGACCGGCCGGCCGTCGCCGTCGACATGCGTCGAGGAAAGCGTGGTGGACAGGCCCAGCGCTCCGGCGGCGAGCGCGTCGTGCAGCACCGCGGTCATCGCGGCGACCTCGCCCGCGGTCGCCGCCCGGCCGACCGCCTCGGCACCCAGCACGTAGGAGCGCAGCGCGCAGTGGCCGACGAGGAACCCGGCGTTGACGCCGATCCGCCCGTCGAGGGTGTCGAGGTACTCGGCGAACGTCTCCCAGCTCCAGTCGACGCCGGTCTCCAGCGCGGCCARCGGCATCCCCTCGACGCGGGCCATCATCCGGCGCAGGTAGTCGGCGCCGCCGGGACGCAGCGGGGCGAGGGTGAACCCGCAGTTGCCGCCGATCACCGTGGTGACCCCGTGCACGTTCGACGGGGTGGCGTACGGATCCCAGAGCAGCTGCGCGTCATAGTGCGTGTGGACATCGACGAAGCCCGGCGCGACGACGAGCCCGTCAGCCTGGATTCGCACCCGAGCCTGGGTGGGCTCACCGGGTGGGGTGACGGCCGCGATCCGGCCGTCCTTGATCGCGACGTCGGCGTGCCGACCCGGCGCGCCGGTACCGTCCACGACGAGACCACCGGTGATCAGCGTGTCGAACATGGCACTACCCCCGGGCGCCCGGCGCGGCGGCGCTCGGCAGGTCGGGGGCGGCGGCCCAGCGTCCGTCCGGGGTGAGGCCGAGCATGCGGATCGCGTTGCCGCGGACGATCTTCTCGATGGTCTCCATCGGCAGGTGCTTCATCTGGCGTTCGGCGACGGCCCGGGTGTCGGGCCAGGTGCTGTCCGAATGCGGGTAGTCGCTTTCGTAGGTGACGGTGTCGGCGCCGATCTCGTCCAGGCTGAGCAGGCCGTGCGGGTCGTCGAAGAAACAGCCGTACACGTGCCGGCGGTACAGCTCGCTCGGAGGCACGGTCACGGTCTCCCCCAGCCCGCCCCAGCCGCGGTTCTCCCGCCAGACGACGTCGGCGCGGTGCAGGATGTACGGAATCCAGCCGATGGAGCCTTCCGAGTAGGCGATCGTGAGCTCCGGGAAGCGCTCGAACGTGCCCGACAGCAGCCAGTCGACGAGGGAATAGCACGAGTTCGCGAACGTCAGGGTGGAGCCGACCGCGGGCGGGGCGTCCGCCGAGGTCGAGGGCATCTTCGACGACGACCCGATGTGCATGTTGATGGTCGTCCCGGTCTCCGCGCAGGCGGCGAAGAACGGATCCCAGTAGTGATCGCGGTCGTGGATGGAGGGCAGGCCGAGAAACGGTGGGATCTCGCTGAAGCAGACGGCGCGCACACCCCGGGCGGCGTTGCGGTGGACCTCGGCGGCGGCGAGCCCGGCGTCCCACAGCGGGACGATCGCGAGCGGGATCAGCCGGCCGGCCGCCGCGCCGCACCATTCCTCGACCATCCAGTCGTTGTAGGCGCGCACGCACAGCAGTGCCAGCTCGCGGTCGGCGGCCTCGGTGAAGGTCTGGCCGCAGAAACGCGGGAAGGTGGGGAAGCACAGTGACGACTCGATGTGGTTGACGTCCATGTCGGCGAGCCGGTCGGCGACCATGAAGGCACCCGGGCGCATCTGGTCGTAGCGCACCAGGCGCAGGTCGACCTCGTCGCGGTCGAAGCCGACCGCGGCGTCGAGGCGCATCAGCGGGCGGCACAGGTCCTCGTAGCGCCACCAGGCGACGTCCGGGCCGCTGCCCGGCGCGCCCATGGTCACCGTCAGCCGGCCGCCCACGAAGGTGACCTCGCCCTTCGGGGCGTGGACCACCCGGGGGCCGACGTCGCGATACCGCGCCGGCAGCCGGCTGCTCCACACGTCGGGTGGCTCGACGACGTGATCGTCTACCGAGACAATCTTCGGGAAGTCGTGCATGGGGGCAGGGTAGCTCCGTTTCTGACGATCCGTCAGGTGTACGGGGCGACCCGCTCTCTCAGTACACGCAACCAGTGCCGGCATTTGCGCCACAGCCAGCGATCCGAGCCCTGAGATGGCGTCAGAAACCTCTCGGAAACCTCTATCGCCAGAAGAGAACGTGTTCTAGTCTGTCGGTCTGTCGGCGCGCCCGGTGCAACGAGCGCGTTTCGCCGCCTCACACGCCCGCCGAGTCGCCGCGGCCTGCCTCCCCGCGGCCGCCGGCCGCCGGCTGACCGGCCGACGTGCGGGCGTCAAGGGAGAGGACATCCCCCGATGAGACCCCACCCCCGCCGTCACAGAAGCCGCTTAGCATCCGCGCTGACGATCGCCATCGCCGTCAGCGTTGCCCTGACGGCGTGCACCCGGTCCGCCGACGAACGTGAGACGGGGGGATCCGAGCCCGCCGCGACGGCGGCTGGCGCATCGCCGGCAGCCGCCGCGGCCGGCGACTTCGGCGACCTGCGGGGCGTGTGCGGCCCCGGCCCCGCGAGCGGCGGCGGGGGCAGTAGCGGTAGCGGCGGCGGGGCCGCGGGCGGTGCGAGCGTTCGCGGGGTCACCGACTCGGAGATCACGATCGGCACCACCGCCGATGTGGGCAGCAACATCACCCCCGGCCTGGGCCAGGAGTTCTTCGACGTGGGCGACGCGTTCGTCGCCTGGTGCAACAAGGCCGGTGGCATCAACGGCCGGAAGCTCAGGCTCATCAAGCACGACGCGAAACTGTCCGAAGCCGCCGCGCAGATGATCCAGGCCTGTCAGACCGACTTCATGATTGTCGGCGGCGGCATGGTCGGTGACGCCGCCGCGGTCGGGCCGCGGGTCGACTGCGGGCTCGGTCAGATCTCCGGCTACACCGTCTCCCCGGAGGCCATCAGGGCTCCGCTTCAGGTCGTGCCGATTCCGGCGCCGTTCGACCAGTACCCGATCGGCGCCTACCGGCAGCTCGTGAAGCGCTATCCCGACGCGGCCGACCATCTCGGTGTGGCCGGAAACAACCTCGCGACGCTGCGCCCGCAGGGCCTGCGGCTGCAGGAGGCCCTCACCACCAACGGTTTCAAGGTGAGCTCCTACCAGGAATGGCCCCCGCTGGTGGCGAACTACCGGCCGTACATGGAGGAGATGCGGGCCAAGGGGACCCGGGGGCTGGAGGCGATCGCCCTGCAGGACCTCACCGCGCCGCTGACCGCGATCAACAACATCGGGTGGAAGCCGGACTTCGTCGTCATCGCGCACCAGCTGTACGACCCGGGCACGATCAAGGCGGTGACCACGGCGAACTTCTCCAACGTCTACCTCACGCTCGACCACGTTCCGTTCGAGCTCGCCGACACCGTGCCCGCGGTGAAGGAAGCCGTGACGATTCTGCGGGACACCCACCCGGAGGCGAAGCTCACCGACTTCACCGCCATCGGCTTCAACGCCTGGCTGCTGTGGGCGAAGGCGGCGACCGAATGCGGGGCGGACCTGACCAGCGCCTGCGTGCTGGAGAAGGCCGGCGCGACGAAGCAGTGGTCGGCCGGCGGCCTCTATCCCGCACACGACATCGCCCCCGGCGGGAAGGGTGATCTCAGCACCTGCGTCCTGCTCATGAAGGTCACCCCCGACGGTTTCGTCTACGACCGCGAGCTCACCCAGCCGAACAACGGCATCTTCAACTGCGATCCGTCCAATGTGGCAAGGCTGACGAACACCTTCGAATAGCGGTCCGAATCCGCTCCGCTCCGACCCTGATCCGATCCCGATCCGTCCCGACGATCCGCCACCCGAATCGAATTCCATCCGCCAGGAACGTCGAAAGGGATGCTGTGAGCACCGGGGTCAACTTCGCGGACATGATCGAGCTCATCGCGGACACGGTGCCGGGCCGGCCGGCCATCGTCGCCGGATCGTCCCGACTGACCTACGCCGAGCTGGACGCCCGTGCCGACCGCGCCGCGCGGCTGCTGCGGGACGCCGGGGTCCAGCCCGGCGAGCACGTCGGCATCTACGCGGTGAACCGGATCGAATGGGTCGAGGCGATGATCGGCTGCCTCAAGCTGCGGGCCACCCCGGTGAACATCAACTACCGGTATGTCGCGGCGGAGCTGCGGTATCTGATCGACAACGCCGACCTGCGCACGATCGTCGTCGAACGGCGCTACCTGCCCACCCTCGCCACGGCACTGGCGGACGCCTCACCGGTCCGCGCCGTCGTCGTCCTCGAGGACGGGTCCCCGCTCCCGGCCGACGTCCAGGTCGACGCCCAGGTCGACGGCGGGAGCGGTGCCGAGGCCCGGACCGGCGGCGCGGCCGGGAGTCAGGCGACGTCGTGGCGAACGGTCGGGTTCGAGGATCCGACAGCCGATCCGGCGACCGATCCGCGACCGGTTCGGATCCCCCGCGACGGCGATGATCACTACATCATCTACACGGGCGGTACGACGGGACTACCCAAGGGGGTGGTGTGGCGGTCCGCCGACCTGTTCCGGGCGGCGATCGCCCGCCCCCTGCCGGACGGCCGGATCCCGACCGGCATCACCGACTTCGTCGAGCACGCGGCGAACCCGCCGCTGAACTACTTCACCCTGGCACCGCTCATGCACGGGGCCGCCCAGCTCGGCGTGCTCATCGCGATCGCCACCGCGGGCACCACCGTGCTGTGGACGGGCCGCAGCTTCGACGCGCCCGCGATCTGGGATCTCGCCGCCGCCGAGCGGGCGACGTCGATGACCGTGGTCGGCGACGCGATGGCGCTCCCGCTGGTCGACGCGCTGGAGGCACGGCCCGGCGGTTGGGATCTCTCCGGGCTGTTCGCGCTGGCCAACAGTGGTGCGCCGCTGTCCAGCGGGATCCGGGCCCGGCTGGCGCGGCTGCTGCCGAACGTCCTCATCATCGACTCGTACGGCGCCACCGAGCTCGGGCACAGCGGCGCCGAGGAGGGTGGGCCGGCACGGTTCCGGCTCAGCGGTGACACCGCCGTCCTCGACGAGCGCCTCGTCCCGATCAGCCCTGGGGCAGGCACGGTCGGCCGGATCGCACGGCGCGGGGCGATCCCGCTCGGCTACTACCAGGACCCGGAGAAGACCGCCGCCGTGTTCCAGACCGACGCCGACGGGGTGCGCTGGGCGGTGCCGGGCGACCTCGCCACCGTCGACGCGGACGGCACGGTCCGATTACTCGGCCGCGGCAGCACCGTGGTGAACTCCGGCGGCGAGAAGATCTTCCCCGAGGAGGTCGAGGACGCGCTGAAGACGCATCCCGACCTCGTCGACGCGGTGGTGGTCGGGGTCCCGGACGCCCGCTTCGGCGAGCGGGTCGTCGCCCTCGCCGTCCTGCGCGCCGGTCGGGCGCCCGACTCCGCGGCGCTCATCGCGCACTGCCGAGGCCTCGTCGCCGGTTTCAAGGTGCCGCGGGAGATTCACACCGTGACCGCCATCAGGCGTAGCCCGGCCGGAAAGGTCGACATCCCCTGGGCCCGCGCCCGCGCCGCCGACCTGTCCGGCTCCGCGGAACCACCCGGTACCACCGACTTCGCCGGCTCCGCGGAAGCGCCCGACGTCACCGACCCATCCGGTTCCGCGGAACCGCCCCGCGTCATCGACCTGCCCGGCGCCCCGGAACCACCCGACACCACCGAACCTTCCGGTTCCGCGGAACCGCCTGGCGCCGTCCCTGCTGCCAGCCAGAGCCCGGCGGGCGTGACTGGCGATGCGGCGGCCAAGGGGTCCGCGGACGCGGGGTCCGCGGACGCGGGGTCCGCGGCCGACGCGGCGGGGCGGGAACGGGCGTCGTTCCTGCCCGATCTGCTCATCGCGGCGCTCGAACGCGGCCGCGACCTTCCGGCGGTGCATCTCGACGGCCGAGTGCTGACCGGGGCCGAGGTGCGCGACGAGATGAGCCGGTACGCGCAGGCGTACGCGAAGCTCGGCCTGGGCATCGGCAGCCCGACCGCGATGATCTCAGCGAACCGCCCCGAGGTCCTGTTCACCATGGGCGCGAACATGCTGACCGGATGCCGGTCGTCCGCCCTGCATCCCCTCGGCTCCGTGGATGATCACGCCTACATCCTCGCCGACGCCGAGATCGAGACGCTCGTGTTCGACCCGGCCTTCGCCCGCCGTGCGACGGAGCTGGCCCGGCGGGTGCCGTCCCTGAAGAACCTGCTGTCACTCGGCCCGGCGGAGGTAGGCACGGACCTGACCGCGCTGGCCGCCGGGTTCACCCCGCGCCCGCTGGTCGCGCCCCGGGTGGGGCCCGAGGACGTCTCCGGCATCACCTACACGGGCGGTACGACGGGACGTCCCAAAGGGGTGATGTCGACGTACCGTGGCGCGGCCACGATGACCCAGATCCAGCTCGCCGAATGGGAGTGGCCGACCGAGACCCGTTTCCTCGTCTGCACACCGCTGTCGCACGCGGGCGCCGCGTTCTTCGTGCCGGTGCTGCTGCGGGGCGGGTCGCTGGTCGTGCTCCCCCGGTTCGACCCCGCCGCGGTGCTCGACGCGATCGAGAGGTACCGCATCACCGCGACGATGCTCGTGCCGACGATGCTCTACCACCTGCTCGACCACCCGAAGCTGGCGGCGGCGGACACGTCGAGCCTGCAGACCGTCTTCTACGGGGCCTCGGCGATGAGCCCGACCCGGCTGGCGGAGGCCATCGAACGGTTCGGGCCGGTCTTCTTCCAGTTCTACGGGCAGAGCGAATGCCCGATGACGATCAGCGTGCTGCGCCGCGGGGAGCACGACGTCAACCGCCCCGACCGGCTGGCCAGCTGCGGGCGTCCGGTGCCGTGGGTGCGGGTGGCGCTGCTCGACGACGACGGCGCCGAGGTGGCCGACGGTGAGCCCGGGGAGGTCTGCGTCCGCGGGCCGCTGCTGTCCGCCGGCTACTGGCGCCGCCCGGACCAGACGGCGGAGCTGTTCGAGCACGGCTGGCTGCACACCGGGGACATCGCCCGCCGCGACGCCGACGGCTTCCTGACCATCGTGGACCGCAAGAAGGACATGGTCGTCACCGGCGGGTTCAACATCTTCCCGAAGGAGGTCGAGGACGTCCTGTGCTCGCACCCGGCGATCGCGGCGGCGGCCGTCATCGGCGTCCCGGACGACACCTGGGGGGAGGCGGTGAAGGCGGTGGTGACCCTGCGCCCCGGCGCCGAGGTCTCCGCCGCCGAACTGACCGCGCTCGTCCGGGAACGAAAGGGCCCGCATCACGCCCCGAAGAGCGTGGACGTCGTCGACCAGCTGCCGATGAGCCCGGTCGGCAAACCGGACAAGAAGGCCCTGCGCGCCCGCTACTGGTCCGACGGCGAACGCCGGGTCCACTGAAGGCCGCTTCCCCAAAAGATCATCTGGCGTGGAAGGGCAGCGGGCGGATCCGCATCCGATCACGCAGAAGCGTGACGACCGCGCCCGCCGCGAGATCGTCCTCCACATGCGGAAGATTGGCGAGCAACAGATCCGCCTGCTGGTCAGGCGTCAGATCGCTGCCGCGCTGTCGCTGAGCAAGAAGTGAGGATCTTGGCTGCTGGAACAGCCGAAATCCTCACTTCTTGCGGATCGCCAGCGCCCGTTTGCGCCTATTGGCGGGAATTTCTGGCGCTGTGCGGGCGTGCGGGATCCCCGGGTGAGCAGCCGCGCCGTGAACGGGGTCCGGTCGCGTCGAGGCCTGGGAAGGGTGATCCGCCGCGGGACCATTCGCGGCGGATCACCGTATTTTTTACGATTTTCCGGCGCGGCGGTGGCGGCGGCGCCGGTTTGGAAGTGGGGGTAGGACGCGGAGGGTCAGGAGGCGGAGGGTCAGGAGGCGGACGGAGTCAGGAGGCGGGGGTGTCGGCGAGGGCGGCGGTGACCTCCCGCGCGGTGGCGAGCAGCTGGCGGGCCTGCGCCCGCGGCCCGGTGTGCCAGCCCGAGTCACGGCCGATCACGCTCAGCACCAGCACCACGCTCCCGTCCGCGTCGAAGACCGGAGCCGACAGCGTCTCCACCGCCTCGCGCGGCCCGGCGGCGCGTCCGGCGCCCTCGCCCCGGGACGAGCCGTTCGACGTCTCCCCCGCGGACCCCTCCCACGCGGACCCCTCCCATGCGGACGCCTCCGCGGCGGGTTCCTCCCAGTCGGGTGCCTCCCAGCCGGGTGGCAGGGCCCGGATCAGGTCCCGGGCCTCGGTCTGCGCCCGGTCGGTGAAATCGGTGCGCATCAGCGCGCGCAGCAGCGAGACGTGCCAGCCCGGCCCGCGCCCGACCGCGTAGCCGTGCCGGCGCACCGACGCGAGGGTCGCATTCAGCGCCTCGGACGCACCGGGCCGCGCCCCGCTGCCGATCTGCGCACACCAGGCACGCTGGACGTTCTCCGGAGCCCAGGCGACGAAGGCGGTGCCCAGCGGCGGCAGGAACGGAATCCGCTGACCGACCCGGGTCGGCAGCGCGTGGGAACGCGTGCCGCCCGCGTTGGCGACGAGGACCAGCTCCTGGCCGACCGCCGCGCTGGCGACGCATTCGGCGCCGAGGGCGTCGGCGAGCGCTTCCATGTGCGGGCGGGCGATGTCCGCGCAGCGCAGCTGTACCGCGAGGTCGCCTTCCCAGGCCGCCAGCGACGGCGACGCGAAACGGCCGTAGCCGCCCTGGAAGAAGACCAGCGGAGCGATCTCACGGCCCACGTCGAGATGACGCACCCGGCCGATCACGATCCAGTGGTCGCCGGCCGAGTGCACCGCTTCGATCTCGCAGTCGATGAACGCGACGACCCCGTCGAGCAGCGGCGAGCCCGAAGGTGCCCGCTGCCAGGAGAGATTCGCGAACTTGTCGCCGCCGCGGGCCGCGAACGCCCGGCACACCGCCTCCTGATCGCTGCCGAGGACGTTCACGCAGAACCGGCCCGAGGCCTGGATCCGCGGCCAGGACGTCGAGGACCTGTCCGGGAAGAACGCCACCAGCGGTGGATCGAGGGACGCGGAGGTGAAGGAGCCGACGGCCATCCCCACCGGCTGCCCGTCCGCGGCCATCCCGGTGACGACGGCGACCCCGGTGGGGAAGGTGCCGAGCACCCGCCGGAACCAGGCCGCGTCCGCCGCCGGGTTCGGGGTACCGGGTCGGGGGTTCGGGGTGGTGCTCATGCGGTCACCAGCCGCCGGCCGAGCTGGAAGGTGGCGCGCAGGCCCTCGCCCCACACGCAGCTGTCGGGCGCCACCGGCAGGCCGAGGCCGCGCAGCTCGTCCGCGAGCGGGCCCTCCCCCAGTTCGAGGGACACCTCGGACGGATCTACGGCGTCCGAGCCGATCTCCATCTCGGCCGCTGTCGCGTACGGGTGGCCGTCGAGGTACGAGTAGCTCTCCACGGCGAGCACCACCGGTGGACCGAGCGGTGCGGGGCGCCGGGCAAACCCGAGTGTGAGGGCCGGCAGGCCGGCCGGGCTGCTCACCCGGAAGGTGAACCCGCCGTCGTCGTATCCGGCGGATATCGTCTCGACCGTCTTCGGGAATCCCATCACCCGGTTGCCGGCCTCGCAGGTGAAGGGCTGGTTGACCGGCATCCGGTAGATGAACGATCCGACCGTTTCGTCGCCGGCGCCGGCCGGCCGGCTCAGAAAGCCGACGTTGAGCTCGTTGTAGTCGCCCCATGGATTGCGCCGGAAATCGCACGCGGCGATGACAAGGCAGCCCACACCGGGCGCCGTCTCCACCAGTTCGAAAGAACTTCCCGGCAAAAGGGCCGCGGCCTGCCGCGCCGGGACCGAATACGTCAGCGTGGCGGCGTTGAACTCCTCCACCCGCATCGGGAAGGTGATCTCAGCCCCGTCAATCGTGCCCCAGAGATGTGTCCCCGCCATCGCACCGGTTCCCCTTTCGTGCCGTGTGCCAGGACGTCATGCAGCCTGCGGAACGGGTGGGATCGGTCAGCTGCCGGACCATTCCGCCGGCATGTTCACGGTCTGGTACTCGATGTAGGCCGCGAGGCCTTCCGGCCCGAGCTCACGGCCCAGCCCCGAATCCTTGAAGCCGCCGAACGGCGCGCAGTTCTCGAGCATGAAGGTGTTGACGTTGAAGGTCCCTGTCCGCACCTGGCGGGCGACGGCGAGGCCGGTGTCGTGATCCGCCGTCCAGACGGATCCGGACAGCCCGTAGTTCGAGTCGTTCGCGAGGCGCACCGCGTCGTCCACGCCGTCGTACTCGATCACGGAGAGCACCGGGCCGAAGATCTCCTCCTGGGCGATCCGCATCCCGTTGTCGACGCCGACGAAGAGGGTCGGCTCCACGTACCATCCGCGGTCGAGGCCGGCCGGGCGCCCGCCGCCCACCGCGACCTTGGCGCCCTCGGTGACCCCGGCGGCCAGGTACTCCTCGACGCGCCCGCGCTGCCGGGCGCTCACCAGCGGCCCGACCTGCGTCTCCTCGTCGAGTGGCGCGCCGACCTTCACTCCCTCGACGCCGGCGACCAGTGCTTCCACCACCTCGTCGTAGCGGTCGCGCGGGGCGAGGACGCGGGTCTGCGCGACGCACGCCTGGCCGCTGTTCATCAGGCCCGCGCCGAGCAGGGCCGGAACGGCCGCCGCCAGGTCCACGTCGGGCAGCAGGATCGCGGCCGACTTGCCCCCGAGCTCAAGGGTCACCCGGCGCAGCCGCTGCCCGCACAGGGACGCGATGTGCCGGCCCACCGCCGTACTGCCGGTGAAGCTGACCTTGTCGACACCGGGATGGGTGACGAGATACTCGCCGGCCACACGGTCGGCCGGCACGATGTTCACCACGCCCGGGGGAAGGCCGACCTCCTCCAGCACCTCGCCGAGAAGTCGGGCCGACAGCGCGGCCTCCTGAGCGGGTTTCAGCACGACGGTGCAGCCGGCGACGATCGCGGGCGCGAGCTTGAGCATGGTGGCGTAGACGGGGACGTTCCAGGGAACGATGGCGGCGACCACACCGACCGGAGTTCGACGCACCACGGACGGCCCGAGCAGCCCGGCCCGGGTCTCCTCCCAGGCGGTGTTTCTGCCGAGTTCCGCGTAGTAGTCGGCGACCATGGTGGCGGCCAGTACCTGGCCCAGGCGCGAGAAGGTGATGGGCGCGCCTATCTCGTTGCTGATCGTGCGGGYGAACTCCTCGGAGCGGGCGCTGATCTGTGCCGAGATTCGGGCGAGAGCTTCGGCCCGGGCCGCGCCGTCGGTGTTCTTCCAGGGGCCGCTGTCGAATGCCGTGCGGGCGGCGGCCACGGCCGCGTCGATATCGGCGCGGGCGACCGACGGAATCCGGCCTATCACGTCTTCCGACGCGGGGCTGATGACGTCGACGAAGCCCTCCCCCGCCGACGGGACCCACTTTCCCGCGATGAACAGGCGGTTGTCGGAACCAATGTCGGAACCCATGAGACCGGCCTCCTCGCTCAGTCCTGCGACGCGCGACCGCCCGTCTGGTCGGCCGGCGGGCACCCCGACAGACTAGAACAGGTTCTCATTCGCGTACAGGGCACCCGAACCGTTTCCTGACACCCCTTCAGGAAACGGTTCGGGCGACTGAGGCGCCCACGGCCGCGACCGTGGCCGTGGGCGTGGGCGTGGCCGTGGGCGTGAGCGATCGGCTACGAGCTACGGGAGGAGGGCCGGCCAGTCGTCGCCGGAGGGCAGCGGGTGGCGGAACAGCCTGGCGGCGTTGCCACCGGCGATCAGCACGGCCTCGTGCCGCGGCAGGTCCGCGAAGCGCTTGCGCAGCAGGTCCTGCGAGTTCGGCCAGGTCGAGTCGGCGTGCGGGAAGTCCGTCTCGAACAGGATGTGGTCGATCCCGATCATGTGCCGCTGGTCGAGGGTGCCGGGGTCGTCCAGCATGCAGAAGTAGAAGTTGCGGCGCAGCACCTCACTCGGCGTCAGGTCATACGTCCACGGTGTGCCACCGCCGCCGGAGTGCTCCACCACGTAGTCGAGGCGGTTGATGGCCATCGGCACCCACCCGATGCCGCCCTCACTCAACGCGATCTTGAGGTTCGGGTACAGCGCCGGGATGCCCGCCCACACCCAGTCGATGGCGGCGCAGTACGCGCCGGCCGGGAACAGCGACGTCTGCACGTTCAGCCCGCCACCGGGCGAGCCCTGCAGGACGAAGCCACTCGCCCCGCAGTGCAGCGAGATGACCGTGTCGGTCTCCTCGCACGCCTTGAAGAACGGCTCCCAGTGCTGGTGGTTCGTGATCGGCGGCAGCTTGAGCAGGTGCGGGGACTCCAGGAACGACACCGACGTGAAGCCGAGCTCGGCGTTGCGCCGGATCTCCTCGGCGGCGATCTTCGGATCCTTCAGCCAGGGCAGCTGCATCGGGATGAAGCGCTCCGGGTACGCGCCGTGCCACTCCTCGATCATCCAGCTGTTCCAGGCCCGGATCGCGGCGAGCCCGACCTCGGTGTCGTTGTTCATCGACAGCACCCGGCCGGTGAAACCCCACGCCCCGGACGGGAAGCACAGCGACGCCCAGATGCCGTCGAGATCCATGTCCTTGACCCGGGCATGGACGTCCCACGCCGACCGGCGCATCTCGTCGAAGTTCAGCGGGTCGAGAGTCCACTGCGACTTCGGGCGCCCGGCGACGACGCTCATCCCGTTGTCGCGGTAGAGCCGGTCGCGGTAGAGCCAGGCCTCCGAGCCGTCGGGGGTCGTGATCACCTGGGGTGCCCACTCACGCAGCTTCGCCGGGAACCGCCCGACGAAGACGTCGGCCGGCTCGGTGAGGTGATCATCGACGGAGACGATCGAGTAGCTGCGCTCCTGCGGTTCGGGGTCCCCAAGCAGCTGCCAGTTCGGCCTCGGCATCGTGAGCTCCTGGTTCTCGCCGTCGTCACGTCAGCGGTGCAGCGGCGTCAGCAGTAGTACGTAAACGCTCACTTTTGATCCTAGCCGCTCCATCACGTCCCGGACGACCGGTTCCGCCTTCGCCACACCCGAGCCGCCCACCAGCGGCAGCCAGCGCCGACGGTTCGCGCGCTCGCCACACCCCGCCTGATCCGTCAGATCGCGGCACTCGCGCCGAAGCGGCTCCAGTGCCGCAGACACTCCACCACCACCGCACGAGGGCTACCGACCGTGGAGATCCGCCAGTCGCAGTCCGCCAACGTCCGCGCGAGCCCCCAGTTCTCCTCGATCTCGTCCCGGACCGCCTGCGCGGCGGGATCGAAGGCGCTGGACCGGCGCGCGATCCTGGCCCACCTCTGCGCGGTCGGAAGCAACAGACCGATCGCGAGCACCGGTGGAAGCTCCCTGCGCAGGTAGGCCAGCTCCGCAGGCAGGCGCGGCCCCACGATCACGCTGGGCCCGCGCCTGCGTACCTCGTCGATGGCACGACGTACGAAATGGGTCTCGTCCCCCGAGCCGATCACCTGCCGGGCGTGGTCCAGAGGGCTGCGGCCGGCCTGGACCGCGCCGCTGCGCACGACGTCCCCCACCTCAACCAGGGCTCGCCCGGTGAGCTCCGCGAGCACGTTGGCCGTGGTCGACTTGCCCACGCCGGATCGGCCGACCAGCACGACCGTCACTCGAGCCGGAACAGCGCCGTCCGCCAACGCACCTGGCCGTTGGCTCTCATCGGCGCGTTCAGCTCTCGTAGTCATCCACACCGTCGCCTTCACAGGCCCGGACCCGCGCACCATGCGCCGCGAACGAGGAGACGGACGCCTCCACGTTGTCCAGGGTTCGCAGGGAGTCAGCCAGGCGGTGCGGGTCATCGGCGAAGACGACCAGGGTCGGGCCGAGGCTGGACAGAGCGACGGCGGTGGCTCCGTGGCTGGTCGCTGCCGCGCGCAGCGCCAGCACGGGATCCGGCTGCAGCTCCCACTCGGCCTGCTTGAAACCAACGCCCTGCAGGTGCGTAAGCCCGTCGGCGAACGCACGTGCGTCCTGTCTCGTGAGCGCGGGAACGAGTTCGTAGAGCGCCACCGCGGCGACCTCCCGGACCTCCGCCTCGGGTAACGGCAACCGCTCGCGGAAGAAGGCGTGCTCAGCCGGCCCGTGCAGACCTTGCAGCCCGCTCGGGCGGGCCACGACCACCGGGGGCAGGAAGCCCACGTCCCAGCGAGCGACGACTGGCGGAGGCGTCTCTCCCGGTCGGGCACTGCTGGGCAGCAGCGTGTCCCCCGGCCGCAGGATGTGACCGGCGTCGAGGATCATGCCGCCGCTCACCGCGCTGTGAATGCCGATGCCGCTGGCCCCACCACGCCCCAGGACGTGCCGATACCGCGGCCAGCCTCCGGGGAGCGCGAGAAACTCCACCAGGCCCGCCAGGAGAGCGCAGCCGAAGCTGGTCTTCGCTCCAAGGCCGACGTGCGGCGGCACGGTTTTCCGGGCCCGGACGCTGACCGGCGGAAAATCTGTCAGTGCGCGCAGCGCCCGACACACTCTGCGGGCATAGTCGACGAGTTCCACCGGAAGATCGTCGAACCGGTCACCCGCGCTGGACGCCGCGATACGGAGTGACCACGACGGTTCGCTCAGCGCGCCACCGAGGCCCATATAGGCCGTGGCATACGTCCGGGACATCTGGAGAAGGCCGAAGTGAATACGCGTCGGCGCCTCGACCGTGACCACCATGCCCGGAATAACCGCGCTCGGGAGCAAGGGCCCGCACCCTCCGACGCCGCGTCCGTGCGCGAGCTCGGCCCACCCGCACCCTGACCAACACCGACCATGCTAGTCGGAGCTACCTGAAGAACGGGAGCAGACGAATAAATTTCCTCGGCCGCACCGCAGCCAGGTCGACCACCCGGCCGCGCACAACATTCATGGCGGCGCTTTCGCCCAGGCTGACCAGCGATGAGATGCTTTCGTGATGGAAGGCGAGAGCCAGGGCTCACCTACAGGCCCTCTGGAGGAATCGGAGCTCCGCGCGCTGGCGGGCTGCTTCGCCGATCCAAGACCTGCCCGCCACCTTCTGGAAGAGGCAGGTCTGCCTGCTCAGCGGCAGCCCCCGTGGCATGGCTCCGCCCAGGAGTTCTGGTGGGAGGTGAACGGCCTGCTGCGGGCCGGCGTGATCGCGGATGGACGTGAGCGGCTACTCGCCGTCGCGCGGGCGCGGTACCCGGCGAATCCCGCTTTCGCCGGCGGAGCCACCACCGAGAACCGGCCCTGGCTTGCAGCGAGCGGAATCCGCCCGGACGCAGGACTTCTGCCTACCTTGCCGGCACGCTTCGTGGCCAGAGACGACGCAGTCACCGCGGTGCGTGATCTGTTGGCCGACCCGTCAGCCGGAGCGGTCGTCGGCCTGGTGGGCATGGGTGGCTCGGGCAAGTCGACTCTTGCACGGGCGGTGGTCCACGACCCGGCTGTGCGGGCAACGTTCCCAGACGGAATTGTCTGGGTCGACGTAAGCGCGCTGCCGGATACGGCGGCCGTCGTGGCCGCGGTCCTGGCCGCCTTCGGCGATATGGCACCACTACTCACCGTTCCGGAGGGATCTGAACGGCTACGCCGGCTGTTGGCCGGAAGAGCCTGCCTGGTCGTCGCCGACAACGTCTGGCGGGTCGACGTCCTTCGCGCGCTGCCGCTCTCCGGCGCCTCGAGGCTGTTGGTAACCAGCCGGAACCGGGACGCGCTGTTCACCGACAGCACGGTGTTCGAGGTGGGACCGGTGGCCCCGGACACCGCCTGGCGGGTGCTCACCGCCTACGCCGACTACCCGGAGAGTGAGCTACCCGCCGAGGCGGCGGACATCCTGGCCCACTGCGGGGGTCTGGTGCTGGCCTTGGCGCTGGTCGGTGGCATGGTCGCCGAGGGCCGGCCCTGGGCGAACGTCGCCGAACGACTGCGGCGCGCGGACCTCGGCCGCCTGGCAGGGCGTTTCGCCGACTATCCGCATCCTGACCTACTCGCCGCCTTGGACGCCGGCATCACCGCGCTCCCCAGGGAGACAGCCGAGAGATTCCGCGAGCTGGCGGTCTTCGCCGGCCGCGGGCCGGTGCCCGCAGCCGTGGTCGTCCAGCTCTGGCAGGTCACCGGCAGGATGGATGACCTGGACGCCGATGACCTACTACGCATGTTCGCCCGCCGTTGTCTGGTGCAGATCGATCCGCGTGCGGATACGGTCGGGGTACACGATCTGCTTTTCGACTACGCACGCTCGGGCCTGTCCGGGTCTCGGCTCGCCGAACTGCACGGCGTGATGGCGGACATTCTTGTCAACCGTTGGGGCGGCCTGGCGCAGGCGCTCCCCGGGTTGCGGGATTTCGCCCGGCTCGACCTGGTGGACCAGTACGGCGTCGGAGCCCTGGTAATTCATCTTCTCGGTACCGGCCGCCGCGACCTGGTAGAACAGCTGTTGACAATCCAGTGGGACACCGGCACCGGCGGCGTGGAGAATGCCTGGTACGCCACCCACGAGAGCCTCGGGCGAACCGGCGACTATCTCGGCGACATCCGCGCCGCCTGGGCAGACGTGGAAAGCGAGACCGACGCGGCGTTTACTGCGGGCCGAGGCGGCGGCGGAATCGCGGGCGAGATCACCTATGCATTGATCACCGGCTCCATCGCGAGCATCGCGGCGAATATCCCACCGACGCTGCTGGTACGCCTGGTCGCGGACGGGCTCTGGCCGGTGTCACGTGCCCTGGCGTACGCGCTGACAAACCCCGACGCCGCATCCATGGCGGAGACGTTGGGCGGTCTGGTCGTAGAGGTGCCCTTCGACGAGCGCCGGGCGCTGGTACAGCAGGCCCTCGGCGCGGCGGCCTCGATCGAGGACCCGTATGCCCGGGCAGACGCGCTCGGTGCCCTGTCAGTCCGCCTGCCGGCCGAGTTCCTCCTGCACATGGTCGACGCCGCGATCACCATCGAGGATCCAAGACGCCGAGTCCAGGTACTCGCCGACGTGGCCGTGCGCCTCACGGCGGACGAACGCGTCCTGGTGGTCCGACGCGCCGTGCGGTCCGCCGCCGGCATCGACCCGGTTCCCCGTACCCGCGCTCTCGCGTACCTGGCGCGGCGCCTGCCCGCCGCCGAGGCCAGGCCGATCTATTCCCAGGCGATCGACAGTGCGCTGACAATCGACGACCAACATGCACAGACTCGGGTACTGGCAGGCCTCGCCGAGCATCTAACTCTGGATCTTGTGCGACAGACCGCCAGCCGGGCCGCCTCGCTGGACCCCCCGGCGAAGGCCGCGGCGCTCGCCGAGGTGGCCTCGCGGTTCCCGTCCGACGAACACCTGCTGCTGCTCGAACAGGCAGTCGACGCCGCCAGCGCCATCGACGACCCCTACTCCCGCACCCGCGCCCTCACCGTCATCACCCCGCACCTACCCACCAACCTCCTCACCCGCGCCGCCACCGCCGCCACCACCATCGACGACCCGGCGTCTCGCGCTCGGGCACTGGCGGACCTGGCCGAATGCCTGCCCTCGACCGGGACGGCGCCGACATCCGAGGTTCCGTTTCCCCCGGTTACGCGCCTGGCCGGCGACCAGATACCCAGCAGGATGAACGCCGCACCGGACAGCGAAAACGAGCTGCGGCGAGCTGTCGAGGCGGCCGAGACTGCCGCATCAGCGATCAAGGCCCCGTACTTCCGTGCGGAGATGTTGGGGGAACTTGCCGCGCAGCTGACCGCGGACGAGCGCCGACCACTGCTGGTAAGGGCGGTTGATGCCGCGGCCGCTGTCGATGATCCGTACTCGCGCGCACGTGCGCTCGGGGCGATTGCGCCTTATCTGACCGGCGATCTGCTGGCGCGGGCGGTGGCGGCCGCCGCGGCGATCGACGACCCGTTCTCCCGCGTTCACGCGCTCACCGCGATCGCGTTGGCGGCGTGCCGAAGCGGCGCCTCACCGGCCCCCGCCCTCTGGCGAACGGCATTGCGCAGTGCCGCGCAGGTGGATCGGCGCAGTGTCACGGCGGTTCTGCCTGCCGTCCTCGCGCACGACCCACAGACACTCGTCCGTCGGGCGCGCGAGTCGCTTCACCAGGTTCAGAGGTGGTGGCCTTGACATGTTTCCCGTGCCAGCAGACCAAACCCCCGGTGGCTGGCGAGGCTGGCGAGGCCGTTTACCAGACCGGGATCTCCTGACCGGGGTAGGCAACCTCGCCCAACCGGCCAAGATGCGGGACCCGCAGCTGCGGATCGTCCAGTTCCACCAGCCGGCGCAGTTCCAGGTCTCGCAGAATCCGCTGCGCCGCCGGACGGCTCATTCCGCTCAGCTCGGCGAGGTCGGCCACGACGAACGGCGGCGGAAGGACGCATCCGCGGCCGTCACGGATTCCGTAGGTGACGGCCAGCTCCGCGAGCACTCGCGCGAACCTGGTTGGCTCGGCCTCCTTGCTGTCCAGCGCCCGCCTGCCGTGATAGCGGTTCCGGTGGCCGTCGGTGGCGTCCAGCGCCGTCATGAAATCGACGTCCCGACGCAGGCCGAAATAGGCCTCGCGCGAGAACTGCCGGGCCCAGACGCGCTCCGCAGCGGTGACGGTCGCCGACCGCGGAAGTCCGTCCTTGGCCGCCAGTTCGCCGATCGTGTCCCCGGCGCCGCGCATGTCGATCAGAGACGAACGCCCTTCGAACCCGCGTTTCGTGACTCGCACGAAGCCRCCGAGCAGAAGAATCATGTGTGTTGTGCGTTCGCCCTCGGCGAGCAGCACCTCGTCCGGCTGGTAGGTCCGGGGAACGCCGAGCTGAACCACACGGGCCCGCGCCACCGGCGACAACTGCGCGAGCAGTGTGCCGGACGACCATTCGGCGCTGTCGAGGTCAGCCATTCCGGTACCTGCGCACCGTCTTGCTGGTATCGCGCAGGGTTGGCACCGCGCCGGGCCACGGGCAGCTCCTACTCACGGTAGATGACCGTATCGCCCTTTCCTCCACGGGTCCGCCGGCGGTGCGCCGGACCCGCCGCACCTGCCTCACGTACCGGGATAGCCGGACGGGAACACACCGTGCAGACGACGAGTGGCCTCCGCCGTCCGCGCGGCCAGCTCCGCGCCGATGGTGTTGATCAGTGCGCCGGTGAGTGCCTCGCCGCCCAGATGCAGGAAGACGATGAACCGGGTCCGCGCCGAGCTGTCGAACACCGGCGCGCCGATCAGGCCGACGACATACGACTGATCCTCGGCGATCGCCCCGTAGCCGTACTGGATGTCCTCCAAGCCGCCAGCAGCGGGCTCGCTGCCGGTGGGGTCGCTGCCGGTGGGGTCGGGCCCGGGCTCGGTGAAACGCTCGGACACGCGACCCGGTTGGGTTGCGACGTCGCCATCCAGATCGGCGATCATCGAGAGGATCGCGCTCGGCGTGAGCAGGCCGATCCCTTCGACGCCGAAGCCGCGACGCCGAGTGTGGGCCAGCAGCTCGGGCAGGTCCAGGTGCCGCGCGGCCCGCGGTGTGCGCGCCTGCCAGGCCGCGCGGTCCTCGTCCGACGCCCAGGCGGTGATCAGCAGGCCGAACGGAGGCGCGAAGGGGTACCGGACGCCGATCACCGCTTCGACGAAGCGCTCCGACGGGCCGAAACGGTGCGCCATGACGAGCTCGTCATGGTCGCGCATGTGGATCGAGCACCCGTAGCCGAGTGACCGGCTGAGCGGTTCGAGCTGGTGGGCGAGCGCGCGCAGGGCCGGGAACCTGGCGTCCGCGGCCTTGCCGAGGGCGAGGAGCGCGGGGCCCGGGGTGTAGCTCTTGTCGGATTCGTCCCGGACCACCAGCGCCGAGTGACGCAGCTCATTGAGGATCGCCAGCGCCGTGCTCGGGACAAGGCCGAGCTCCCGGGCAACCTCCGCGAGGGTCCACGAGCGGTCCGGGTGGGCGCCGAGAAGCTCCAGGATGCGGATCACCCGTCGCGTCGGTGGTGACACCCGATCACTACGGGTGTCGGCGGGGAGAGCTGTGTTGCGCGCCGTCATCGCTCCTCACTCAGGGCCATGGCGTGGTCGACACCCGACAGTCTGCCCGAGTCGCCTCGGTCGCCTACCGGCTCACTACCAGCGTTGGCGGACAGCCTTGACAGACGAGGAAGCGAGTTGCGATATTGCAACACGCTACTTCACCAATCCGATCGAAATTATCCGGCGAATCGACGGACCCCGCGGAGGGCTGACGTGACCACGATCGAGGCTCCCACCACCCTGCTCCGAGTCGAGCCCATCCACCCCACGATCGGCGCGGTCGTGCACGGCGTCGACGCCAGCCGACCGCTCGACCCCGCGACCGTCGCGTTCGTCCGCCAGGCCCTGCTCGACCACAAGGCGATCTTCCTGCGTGGCCAGCACCTCGACCTGGAGCAGCAGGGCCGGTTCGCGGAGCACTTCGGCGACCTGACGCCGCACCCCATCCAGGAGCTCGCCGGCGGCTACCCCGACTTCGAGTGGCTGATGCAGCAGAGCATCCGCACCCGCGCCGAGGGCTGGCACTCCGACATGGCCTTCCTGCCGGAGCCGCCGTTCGCGACGCTGCTGACCCTCCCGGTGATCCCGCCGGTGGGCGGCGACACGCTGTTCCTCGACCTCGAGGCCGCCTACAACGACCTCTCCGAGCCGGTTCGCACGCTCGTGGACGACCTCACGGTGATCCACTACGCCGACAACTTCCAGGACTGGGCGTGGGGCCCGAACGTCGACGAGGCAACGCGCAACCAGATCCTCTCCTGGGCGGCCCGCCCGGTCGAGCATCCGCTGGTGCGGGTGCACCCGGAGACGGGGCGCCGGACGCTGTTCGCCGTGACCGGCTTCGCCCGGCGGATCAAGGGCCTGACCGAGACGGAGAGCAAGGGCATCCTCGACCTGCTCGCCGCGCACGTCTCGCGCACCGAGTACGTCGCGCGGTTCAGGTGGAGCCCCGGCGACATCGCCTTCTGGGACAACCGCACGGTGCTGCACCGGGCCTCGATCGACTTCGGCGACGCCCCCCGGCCACTCCAGCGCGTGACCATCAACGAGTTCGCCGTCAACAGCTGACGGACAACCATCCACACATTCACCGAAAGAACTGCTGTGACTACTGAGTTTCCCGGCGGACGCCGGTCCCTCCGCGCCCGCCGCGCCCGACTCCCGCTGCTCGCCATGCTGGTCGCCCTGGTGGCACTGTTCGCGGCCGCCTGCGGGAGCGACGACGAAACCGAGGCGACGTCCGACGCGACGGCACCAGCCGCCTCCGCCGGTGCCAGTGCCGCCGCCGTCGACCTCACCGGTGTCACGCTGCACGTCGGCGACCAGTACAACATCCTCAAGTCGCAGCTCGAGGCAGCCGGCGTGCTCGACGACGCCCCGTACAAGGTCGAGTGGAGCCAGTTCCAGGGCGGCCCCGCGGTCATCGCGGCGGAGACCGGCGGCGACGTCGACCTGGGCATGATGGGCGAGACGCCGGTCGTCTTCGCCCAGGCGGCGAACAGCCCGGTGAAGGTCGTCGGGGTCTCGAAGATCAGCGATCCGGCGAAGTACAACTTCGCCCTGATCGTCAAGAACGACTCCCCGATCCGCACCATCGCCGACCTCAGGGGCAAGAAGATCCTGAACTCGCAGGGCACGGTGTCGCAGTACCTCATCGGCAGGGTGCTGGAGAAGGCCGGCCTGACGACGAAGGACGTAGAGCTGGTCAACATCCAGCAGGGTGCGCAGGCCGCCTACGACCGGGGCGACGTCGACGTCTCCGGCAGCGGCGGGGCGCCGCTGGTCACCACCCTGGCCAAGGGCCAGGACCGGGTCCTCATCTCCGGCGCGGGTCTGCTGCCCGGGTTCAACTATCTCGTCGCCCGCGACGGAGCGCTGTCCGACCCGAAGACCAGCGCCGCCCTCGGCGACTTCCTCGGCCGGGTCGCCAGGTCCCAGGACTGGTACAACGCCAACCCGGACAAGGCCGCCGAGATCGTCAAGCCGATCTACAAGGTCGACGACGCGATCGCCAGGAAGATCGTCACCCTCGCGCCGTTCAGGTACGTGCCGATCGACAGCGCCATCATCGACGCCCACCAGTCCGAGGCCGACTTCTTCACCGAGCAGGGCGTGCTGAAGTCGACCGTCGACGCCGCGAAGGTCTTCGACGACCGCTACAACCCAGTCATCACAGAAGCCACCTCAGGCAAGTCATGACCGATCTGCCCGTCGCGGGGGTGGCCTCTGCCACCCCCGCACCACCACCGGCCCCCGCCACAATCACAAAGCCCTCCCCCGCCACAAAGCTCTCCGACACACACGCCCCAGCGTCGGACGCCGCTCCGGCTCCCGGGCTCGTCCAGCCGCGCGCGGCCAGGAGGCGCGGGCATGGCCGGGGCCTCACGCTCGTCCTGCGGGCGCTGCTGCCACTGGCGCTGTTCGGCCTGTGGTGGTGGGGAACGGAGACGGGCTGGATCTCCGCCAACGTCCTCGTCTCCCCGCCGGAGGTCGTCAGGACGTTCGGCGACCTGGTCAGCGAGGACCACCTGTTCCACCAGCTGTGGGTCTCGCTGAGCCTGTCGCTGCGCGGCGCGCTCATCGGCGGCAGCCTCGGCCTGCTGTTCGGCGCGGTCGCCGGCCTGTGGCGCATCGGCGAGGAGCTGCTCGACGCGACCATGCAGATGCTGCGCACCATCCCGTTCCTCGCGGTGGTGCCGCTGTTCATCGTCTGGCTCGGCATCGGTGACACGCCGAAGGTGCTGCTGATCTCGCTGGCCACGCTGTTCCCGATGTACCTGAACACCTACAACGGCGTCCGCAACGTCGACCGGCGCGTCATCGAGGCGATGGACGTCTTCGGCCTGCGCGGTGCCCGCCTGGTCGCCAAGGTGATCATCCCGCTGGCGCTGCCGTCCATCCTCACCGGCCTGCGGTTCTGCCTGGGTGTCTCCGTGCTCGCCCTGATCGCCGCCGAACAGATCAACTCCAGCGCCGGCCTCGGCTACCTCATGTACCAGGCGCAGTCGCTGCAGCAGGTGGACATCCTGGTCGTGGTGCTGGCGATCTACGCGATCCTCGGCCTGCTGTCCGACCTCATCGTCCGCGTCCTGGAGAAGGTCCTCATGCCCTGGCACCGAGGAGTGGCCGCCAGATGACCGTCACCTCAGACCCGACCTCGGCCTCAGACCGGGCCTCGGCCTCGGCTTCGGCTTCGGCTTCGGCTTCGGTGGCACCGTCGGCCGCGGCCTCGGCTGCGGCCGAGGAACAGCTGACCGTGCGGGTCCGGGACGTGCGCAAGACGTTCGCCCGCCCCGTCCTCGACGGGATCGGCCTCGACATCCACGCCGGCGAGTTCGTCGCGCTGCTCGGCGCCAGCGGGAGCGGAAAGACCACACTGCTGCGCATCCTCGCCGGCCTCGAAGCCGCCGACAGCGGCAGCGTCTGGGTTCCCCCGACCCGCACCGTGGTCTTCCAGGAACCCCGGCTGGTGCCGTCGCAGCGGGTCTGGCGCAACGTCGTCGTCGGGCGCCGCGGCGGGCGAAGCGGTCGGGCCGCCGCCCGGGCCGCACTCGCCGAGGTCGGTCTGGAGGACTGGGAGAACGCCTGGCCGGCCACTCTCTCCGGCGGCCAGGCCCAGCGGGTGGCACTGGCCCGCGCGCTCGTCCGGGAACCGCAGCTGCTGCTGCTCGACGAGCCGTTCGCCGCCCTCGACGCCCTGACCCGCATCAGGATGCGCCAGCTCATCGGCGATCTGTGCGCCCGGCACCGCCCGGCCGTCCTGCTGGTCACCCATGACGTCGACGAGGCCATCGTGCTCGCCGACCGCGTTGTCGTCCTCACCGACGGGCAGATCTCCCTCGACCGCCGCATCGACCTGCCCCGGCCCCGCTCCGTGGGCGACCCCGGCTTCGCCGAGTTCCACCGGCTGCTACTCGCCGAGCTCGGCGTCCACGAGCACTGATCCCTTTTCAGCCCCACACCCGACCAAGCCGCGTGCCGGCCCACCTGACTCGACCCGCCAGCGCGTGGGCCGGCGGGAAGGGGCGCGCAGGTCTGGACACACCATCGACGGCCGCGTCGTCCCGCGCTCCGCGGCGTAGGCCGCGCTCAGGCCGGCCTGGCAGCGCCGACGTGGCCGGTGAGGTCGGTACCCAGAGCCCGGACCAGTTCGTCGACGTTGCGGCGGCCCCGGCCATAGTCGACGAGTGTCCCCCGCAGACGCGGGACGCTGCGGATCGTCACCTCGGTGTCGTCCGCGCTCGGATGGACGTCCACCGTGATTCGCTCGCCCCAGGACTGCATGTTCGCCCGCGTACGCGCCACCACATGCACGCCGTCGTCGGCGACGACCCGCGCCGACAGAACAGGAAGGATTTCCAGCACCCGCCGGTGCACCACCGCGGGGTCCGCGGGGACGCGGACAACCGACGTGACCCGCGGTGAGAAATCTCTACCCAGCCCCCGATACCTGTACAGAGTGATACTGCCGAACACAACCGACATGAACACCCCGAAGAACAGCCCTGCCAGCAGCCCGACCTGCACCTCGCCGGATTCCAGACCGGCCAACAGACCGAATGGCAGACCCATCCCGAGAAGCAGCTTCAGGTAGAGACGAACGACGTGCACCAGGCCCCCTGTCGATAGCGTGTCGAACGCCCCGGTCGGGCGTCAACGCGAAAGCCGTTCTGCCGCAGACGGTCCCTCGCCGCGTCGAGCTCGTCATCGTAGAAGAGACAGGAGAATCGCGGATCCAGCACRGCGGCCGCCACGGTCAGGTCGAGCCTGCCTCGCTCCCAGAGCACGGTGAACCCCTCAGCGGGCCGAGCATTCCCAATCGGCCTRCTGGCCGCCGCCAGGCCACCGACGCCCTCGACCATCTGAAGGAAATAGCCGGCCCGGTAACCGGCTTCCTTCCAGGCTCGACGACAGATGTCGAGCCGCACGCCGTGAAAGGCGCCCTCCCTCTCGTTCACCAGCCGATTCCCCCCGCTTCCGCGCAGCCGCGATTCTAGCGCCCAATGCCCCATCCGTCCGCCGTGCGGCCTTTCCCCTCGCCATCCACCCACCCGTTCACGACATCTGTCCGCCACCTGCCCGCCGGTTCGCCGTCCATCCTCCGTCCGCCGTCCATCCGTCACTGTCTTCCGTCATCCGTCCGCCGGGGCGGGGTCCACCTTCCCCACCGCCCCACCATCCCCACCGCCCCCGCCGTGCGGCCACCGCGCGCGACCGCCCACTGCTGTCACCCACCGGTCAGGGCCGCGTCGACAGCTCCTTTCTCGCGCACACAGGCACCTCGCGACCTGCCGACCACGACCCTGCCCAACAAAGTGACATGAGCGTCTGAAACCTGAATCAGATCTATCCATTGGACGGATCAAAGGCGTATCGCGAACCCGCAAGTCGGACCGCACCCTGCCACAGACGACCCATCCGCCCCGGTCACCGGTCCCGCAGCGGCACGTCAATGGCCGACGAAACCACCACACCGCCACTACCAGCACCTTCAGAGCTTCCTGCGAGGCCTACAGGCCGTGGAACGGGCGAAAATCCGGGTCCGACAGACCAAGAACGCGACACGAAACCGTTACCTCAGCTCGCTACATCTTCCCGAAAAAACTGCCACTCGAAGACTTGCGGAACCTGAACCGACATGGATGTCGAGATTCCATGGAGAAAAGACCACAAGGGGCCGTTTAGGCGCGGGAACGCGACGAACGCGCGGATACTCAGAGCTGGCCGGTACTGTCAGATCCCTCCGAAAGATCGGCCATGCAGGCTGCCGTCAGGCGAGGAGCCCTCGCCTGACGCGGGCACTGAAGCCGGGCCGGGCCGGACCGGGCGGGGCCTGCGCCGGGCGGGGGCGACGCGGGGCGGGGGCGACGCGGGGCGAACCCAGCTCCGGCATCGAGGACCGGCCGGAGGACCGGACGCTAGGTAACGCCAGCCGGACGTGGCACGATTTCGGGGGTGACGAGCAGACCCACCCCAGCGCAGCAGATGCGCGAGATGGAGCGGCTCCGTGACCTTGCGCGACTGCGGCGCGTACGCGACCGGATCGACCGGGAGTACGCGCAGCCGCTGGACGTCGAGGCGCTCGCCCGCGGCGTGCACATGTCGGCCGGGCACCTCAGCCGCCAGTTCCGCCTTGCCTACGGGGAGGCTCCGTACGCCTACCTGATGACCCGGCGCATCGAACGCGCCATGGCACTGCTGCGCCGTGGTGATCTCAGCGTCACCGACGTCTGCTTCGCGGTCGGGTGCTCGTCACTGGGCACTTTCAGCACCAGGTTCACCGAGCTGGTCGGGGTGCCGCCGAGCGTCTACCGGCGTCAGGCCGCCGAGGCGGAGGCGAGGTCACGGATCGAAGCCGCAGGCGCGGCGGCCACGAGCACACCGGTCACAGGCACACCGGTCGCGGACACACCGACCGCGGAGATCGCGGGCCTGCTGCCGTGCGTCGCGAAGCAGGTGAGCAGGCCCGTCCGGAGCAGACCGGTCAGGAATCGAGAAGCGCAGGTCACGGAGCCGCGCCTAGCGTGACGGCCATGGACATCAGCATTCACTCCACCTTCCTTCCGCACACCGACCCGGAGGCCTCGCTCGCGTTCTACCGTGACGTCCTCGGCTTCGAGGTCCGCAACGACGTCGGCGGTGGCACGATGCGCTGGATCACCGTCGGCCCCGCGGGCCAGCCGGGAACCTCGATCGTGCTGCACCCGCCGGTCGTCGACCCGGGCGTCACCGACGACGAGCGCCGCGTCGTCAACGAGATGATGGCGAAGGGCACCTACGCCATGATCGTTCTGGCCACCAAGGACCTGGACGGCGCCTTCGAGCGGCTGCAGTCCGGCGATGTCGAGATCGTCCAGGAGCCGACCGAGCAGCCGTACGGGGTGCGCGACTTCGCCGTGCGCGACCCCGCGGGCAACATGGTCCGCGTCAACGAGGTCCGCTGACAGACGAAGCTGACCGCCGAGAAGTCCCGCGACGCACGCCCTGCACGCCCAGCTCTGTTTGGAGGCACGTTGACCACGGCCGCGAGATCAGAAACGTCCTCGCCCGCACCTGAACCCGCGCCGCACGCCGCCGACAGCCATGATCTGATCCGCGTGCAGGGCGCGCGGGTGAACAACCTCAAGGATGTCAGCGTCGAGATCCCGAAACGCAGGCTCACGGTGTTCACCGGGGTCTCCGGCTCGGGCAAGAGCTCGCTGGTGTTCGGCACGATCGCCGCCGAGTCACAGCGGATGATCAACGAGACGTACAGCGCCTTCGTCCAGGGTTTCATGCCGACGGTGGCCCGTCCCGAGGTGGACGTCCTCGAAGGCCTGACGACCGCGATCATCGTCGACCAGCAGCGGATGGGCGCCGACCCCCGTTCCACCGTCGGCACCGCCACCGACACGGGCGCCATGCTGCGCATCCTGTTCAGCCGGCTCGGGCAGCCACATGCCGGGCCGCCGAACGCGTACTCGTTCAACGTGCCGTCCGTCCGGGCGAGCGGTGCGATGACGGTCGAGCGCGGCAACAGCAGGACGGTGACGAAGACATTCACCCGCGCCGGCGGCATGTGCCCAAGGTGTGAGGGGCGGGGCGCGGTCACCGACATCGACCTCACCCAGCTCTTCGACGAAACGAAGACGCTGGCCGAGGGAGCGATCACCGTCCCGGGCTTCAGCGCCGACGGCTGGTACGGGCGCATCTTCGCCGCGGTGGTTCCCGCGGACGTCCCGATCGCCAGGTTCACCAAGAGGCAACGCGAGGAGTTCCTGTACGGCGAGGCCCGCCGCATCAAGGTCGACAACATCAACCTGACCTACGAGGGGCTGGTCCCCCGCATCCAGAAGTCGTTCCTCGCCAAGGACGTCGACTCCCTGCAGCCGCACGTCCGCGCGTTCGTGGAACGGGCCGTCACCTTCACCACCTGCCCCGAGTGCGACGGCACCCGCCTGGGCGAGGCAGCCCGGTCGTCCCGGATCGGCAGGTCCGGTGGCGCGGACGGGTCCGGCGGGATCAGCATCGCCGACGCCTGCGCGATGCAGATCAGCGACCTGGCCGACTGGGTCCGCGGCCTCGACGAGCCGTCGGTGGCGCCGCTGCTCGCGGCGCTGGCGCACGCCCTCGACGCGTTCGTGGAGATCGGGCTGGGCTACCTCTCCCTCGACCGGCCATCGGGCACGCTGTCCGGCGGTGAGGCGCAGCGGGTCAAGATGATCCGCCATCTCGGCTCCTCACTCACCGACGTCACCTACGTCTTCGACGAGCCGACCATCGGCCTGCACCCGCATGACATCGAGCGGATGAACCAGCTGCTGCTGCGGCTGCGCGACAAGGGCAACACGGTGCTTGTCGTCGAGCACAAGCCGGAGACGATCGCCATCGCCGACCACGTCGTCGACCTCGGCCCCGGCGCGGGTTCGGCGGGCGGCAGCGTCTGCTTCGAGGGCACCCTCGACGAGCTGCGCGCCAGCGACACCGTCACCGGCCGCCACCTCGACGACCGCACCGTGCTCAAGGATTCGGTGCGCACACCCACCGGCCAGCTGCCGATCCGCGGCGCGGCGACGCACAACCTGCGTGACGTGGACGTCGACATCCCGCTCGGCGTGCTGGTCGTCGTCACCGGCGTCGCCGGTTCCGGCAAGAGCTCACTCGTGCACGGGTCGATCCCGCCCGGAGCGGGGGTGGTGTCGATCGACCAGAGCGCGATCCGCGGCTCCCGCCGCAGCAACCCGGCGACGTACACCGGGCTGCTCGACCCGATCCGCAAGGCGTTCGCCAAGGCCAACGGGGTGAAGCCGGCGCTGTTCAGCGCCAACTCCGAGGGTGCCTGCCCCACCTGCAACGGCGTCGGCGTCGTTTACACCGACCTGGGGATGATGGCCGGCGTCGCCAGCCTCTGCGAGGAGTGCGAGGGGCGGCGCTACCAGGCGTCCGTGCTGGAGCACCATCTCGGCGGCCGCGACATCAGCGAGGTGCTCGCGATGCCGGTGGCGGAGGCCACCGAGTTCTTCGGCGCCGGCGAGGCACGGACCCCGGCCGCGCACCGGATCCTGACGCGGCTCGGCGACGTCGGCCTGGGCTACCTGAGCCTCGGCCAGCCGCTCACGACCCTGTCCGGCGGTGAGCGGCAACGGTTGCGGCTGGCCACCCAGATGGCCACCGACGGCGGCGTCTACGTCCTCGACGAGCCGACCACCGGCCTGCACCTGGCCGACGTCGAGCAGCTGCTGGGCCTGCTCGACCGGCTCGTCGACGCGGGCCGGTCGGTCATCGTCATCGAGCATCACCAGGCTGTCATGGCGCACGCGGACTGGATCATCGATCTCGGCCCCGGCGCCGGCCACGACGGCGGCCGCGTCGTCTTCGAGGGCACCCCGGCCGACCTCGTCGCCGCCCGCTCCACCCTCACCGGCGAACACCTCGCGGCCTACATCAGCACCTGATCTGTGCCTGCTGGACCAGGCCTTGGCCGCGCCTGGTCCAGCAGGCAAAGCACAGCACAGCCAAGGCCGGGTCCGGCCGGATCCGTCAGGGTTTGTCAGGGTCCGTCAGGGCGAAGTGATCGCGAAGCCCGCTCCCGGAGCGAACGTCGTCACGTTCGGCGGGATGGCCTTGAGCTCGTCGATGGCCGCGCACGCCGGGCAGGCCGCATAACCGGACTGATGGATCTTGTTCGCCTCGGCGTCGGCGCGGGCCTGGGCGACGCGGGCCTGGGCCTCGCTCACACCGGCGAACGCCGCCTGCGCCTTGTTCACCGCCTCCTGCACCTGGGCCGGCAGGGTGATCCGAACAAGATTGAACTTCAGGTCGACCAGGAACGCCTCACCCAGGGTCGACTCCAGATCGCGGGCGAGCGACTCGTTGATCGCCTTCTGCACCGCGGCAATGTTCCCGTTGGACGATTCCACCGGCCCGGTGGGCGTGGTTCCGGTGACGGAGTCCGGGTTCACGGCCTGGTTCGCTCCGAGCTGCACCAACGCGCACGAGGAGACCAGCTGGGCGCAGTCGAAGGTGTTTATCTGCTCACGCAGGTCGTTGTCGATGACCGGCCGGATGATCGTGTCCAGGAAGGCGGACCAGCCGTTGTCACCGTCATAGGGCGCGTACTGCTTGCCGTCGGAGAGCAGCCGGAACTTACGGGTCCCGAACTTGTCGTCGAACGTCCGCAGGACGTCCGGGTCGGTGTTGAGGGAGAAATACAGCGTCCCCTCGATACCCATTTCGACGCCGTCCTTCGACGGCACCCGGACGACCTCGTGGTCAGGCCGGTCACCCTGCCCCTCGTTCGCGGTGATCGTGTAGAAGCGCTGCTGGGCAGGGTACTTGTGCACGTCGGAGTAGAGGCCGACCCAGACCCGTCCGGATGCCGGCGCAATGACCTGCCGGATCCGGTGGTTGTCGAGTGGGCCTCCGTTGCGCACGACGGCCACCTCGCCACCGTTCGTACGGTCGAAGGAGCCCAGCGCGCTGAACCCGAGGACCAGCAGATAGATGCCGAGCAGGGCGAGGACGGCGATTCMCGCGCGGGATCGCCAGGACCGGAAGCGCATTCAGGCTCCTCGAGCCGGACGCGAATCGACGGACCGTCGAATCGCAAAGCAAATGGTGCAACATGAATATCAGTTCGCACCACCCGCCAGAAGCGCGTTCCATTGTCAGGCACCCGACTCCGTTTCGACGCCAGAAGCCCGCCTCCACGGAGGCCGTTCCCGCCTGCCTGCCGAGCCTCAGAAGGTTTCCCGCGCATCCGCTGGCGGCGTCCGGGCGGCCCGCGACGTCCGCCCGGACGCTGAGCGTGGCGCTGCCGCGGCTGTGCACCACCCGCGGCGCCACGCTGGAGTGCGGCGCGCCGGCACGCCGAACGCACCGGCGCGCTCGCCTCAGTCCTCGATCGGGGTGACGCCGACCGGCTTGTAGGTGGTGGGCTTGCCCTTGGCGTCCAGCGTCGTGAGCAGGCCACCGCGGGAACATTCGGCCGGGCTGGTCGGGTAGGCCTTGCCGTTGCACCGGAACCGCAGCCCGGTCGCACCCGGCAGGTCCTTCTCCGGCATGCCCTTGAGAGCGGCGGTGACGGTAGCCGGCGTGATGTCGCCGGTCAGGCCCTCAAGCCCGGCGTGGAAGGCCGACAGGGTGATGAACATCGCGGCCGCGCCGGCCTCGGTGACATCGATGCTCTTGCCCTTGCCGTAGGTGTCGACCACGGCGTTGAAGACGGCGATCGCCGGGTCGTCCGAGCCGATCGGGGCGGTCGCGGTGATCGTCATGCCCTTGAGGAAGTCGCCGGGCACAGCGGCGCGAGTCGCGTCCGTGATGCAGTGCGCGATGGCCGCGAGGGGGCCGTCATACCCGACGGCACGCAGCCCGTTGAACGCGCTGATGCAGAACGCGTCGCTGCCGACGACCTGCACGATCCCGGGGTCGCCGTCGACGATGCGCTGCATCTGCGGCGTCATGTCGGCGGTGCCGGCCGGGATCTGGACGACGTCGAGCGCGATGCCCTGCTTCTCGAACGCGGGCCTGGTCACCTGGTAGAGGCCGGTGGTGACCGGCAGGTCGATCGCGACGACGGTGACCTTCTTGGCACCCGCGTCCTTGGCGACCTGGACCGGCAGCGTGACCAACGGGAAGAACTGGTCGCTCAGGATGAAGGTCGAATCCTTGTCACCCAGCGAGCCGGCGCCGTTCGCGGTGTAGAACATCACCGGCACCTTCGCCGCGTGCAGCGGCTCCCAGATCTGCTCCCCGGCACCGGACGAACCGACGACGACGGCGACGACGTCCTTCTCGATCATCTGGTTGGCGCAGTCGGTGGCCTTGGCCGGGTCGGCCTGTGCCTCGCACTGCACGACCTCGATGGGCCGGCCCGCGATGCCGGAGCGGTGCTCGTTGAGGTACTGGACGGTCGCGTCGGCGACCTTGAACTCGTAGGACAGGTCCGCGGCGGGGCTCTGACCGTCCGAGATCACGCCGATCTTGACCGGTTCGCCCTTGGCCTGGGCCACCGGCCCAAGCGCCTGCGCGGCAGCGGCGGTGCCGGCCGGCGCCGGGCTGTCAGAGTCCTCGTCGCCGCCGCAGGCCCCGAGCAGGAGGCTCGCGGACAGGGCGCCCAACGCTCCTAACGCCGCTAAGCGCACTCCCGCGCTCCGTCGCGGTGACCGCCGCTGCCTCGCTCCCCCTGTTCCGCCGCCGGGCTCGCGCCTGATCGCCAGCTCCTGCATGTAGGTGTCCCCCATCTCACGGTCGGACGGCCGAATCGCCTGGCCAGGCGGTCGATCCGTCGAAACGGATCTCCCGGCCTGGATGCACGGCTACGGTACGGACCAGCGGTCCGCTTCACAAGCGAAACTTAAGGAACGGCCCTGGCCGGAGCCGGGCCAGCGAGGCCCGGCCGAAAACCGGTTTCCGCGGCCCGGCGAGGCGGGCTATGGTGTCCGGGCAGACTCCCCAGCTCGATGGAGGCGACATGGAGGGCGACGACGACATCTCCGGCTGATCCCGGTGATGTTCGGCCTGCCGGCCGGTGCGCGACAGCGGCACCGCCCGGGCCGATGAGTCGTCCTGCCCTCTGCCGCTGAGCAGCCGCGCCACGCGCGCAGGCGTGCCATGCGGGCAGCCACGTCACGCCATGAGCCGAGGTCTTCTTCCGCATGTCCGTCGTAGCTGACACCGCCGTCGTCTGTTCCAACCTGTCCTTCTCCTGGCCGGACGACACCCCCGTCTTCCAGGGCCTCTCCCTCACCGCCGGTGCCGGCCGTACCGGGCTCATCGCCCCGAACGGGGCCGGCAAGAGCACGCTGCTCCGCCTGGTCGCCGGCGAGCTGCGGCCGACCGGCGGCAGCGTGACCGTCACCGGCCTGCTCGGCTACCTGCCGCAGTTCCTTCCGCTGGCAGACCACCGGACGGACACCCTGACGGTGGCCGAGGTCCTCGGGGTCGCCCCGGCGATCCGTGCGCTGCGCGCCGTCGAGGCCGGTGACGCCAGCGAGGAGAACTTCACCACGATCGGTAACGACTGGGACGTCGAGGAGCGCACCCACGCCGAACTCGACCGACTGGGCCTCGGCGCGCTGACCTTCGACCAGTCGCTGCGCACGCTCAGCGGTGGCCAGATCGTGTCTGTCGGCCTGGTCGCGCAGCTGCTGAGGCGTCCGGACGTACTGCTGCTCGACGAGCCCACCAACAACCTGGACCTCGCCGCGCGGCGCCGGCTGTACGACGTCGTCGACGCCTGGGCCGGCTGCCTGCTGCTGGTCAGCCACGACCGTGCCCTGCTGGACCGGATGGATCGCATCGTCGAGCTCGACCACGGCGACGTCCGGTCGTACGGCGGAAACTTCACCGCCTACGAAGAGGCCGTCCAGCTGCGTCAGGCCGCTGCCGAACGTGAGGTCCGCGGTGCCGAGCAGGAACTGCGGCGGGAGAAGCGGGACAGGCAGCAGGCCCGGGAACGGGCGGCGCGCCGGGCTGGCAACGCCGCGCGGAAACTGCCCGACGCCGGTATCCCGAAGATCGTCGCCGGGGGCTTGAAACGGCGGGCGCAGGAGTCGGCGGGACGGGCCCAGGAAGCCCACACCGAGCGGGTCGGACAGGCGCAGGCCAGGTTGGACCGTGCCGAGGAGGCGCTGCGCGACGACCGGCCGATCGTGCTCGACCTGCCCGCCACCCGGGTGCCCGCCGGGCGGACGGTGTTCGCCGGCGAAGGCCTGCAGGTCCGGTACGGCGAGACGGCCGTCTTCGGCGACGTCGGCGGCGAGGGCGGGAGCGGCGTTCACGGCGGCGGTGTTGATCTGACGATCCGGGGTCCGGAACGCATCGCGTTGACCGGCCCGAACGGGTCAGGAAAGTCCACGCTTCTGCGGTTGGTCGGCGGGCAGGCCAAGCCTTCCGGCGGCCGGATCAGGGCGGCTGACGGCCGGGTCGCGTACCTCTCCCAGCGGCTCGACCTGCTCGACCTCGACCGCACCGTCGCGCAGAACCTGGCCGCGTCCGCCCCGGAGATGCCGCCGTCGGAGCGCATGCATCTGCTGGCACGCTTCCGGTTCCGCGCCGGCGGTGCCGACCGGCCGGTAGGGGCGCTGTCCGGCGGGGAACGCCTGCGGGCCACGCTGGCCTGCGTCCTGTTCGGCGAGCCGGCTCCACACCTGCTGCTGCTCGACGAGCCGACCAACAACCTCGACCTGGTCAGCATCGGCCAGCTCGAGGCCGCGCTGAACGCCTACCAGGGCGCGTTCGTGGTGGTCAGCCATGACGAACGGTTCCTGGCCCGGATCGGCGTGAACCGCTGGCTGCATCTCGAGCAGGGCGTGCTGTCGGAGCCCGGGGGCGCTTGACAGGCCACTTGTCTACCAAGATAGTGGTAAACGTGATCGGGGTGACGTCGTCCGCGCGGTGCATGGTGGAGCATGTTCACGTCACCAGCTGTCTGTGTCGCCACTGACACCGGCTTGATCAGTGCGCGCTGATATTTCAGCGATACCAATCCGCCCAGCGCGGATCTTCTTTCTCAGCTAAGTAGGCGTTTTCCTGCGCGGGCGGGCACCTCACGTCACGCGGAGATCTGACGCGCGCCATTTTCCGCACCGCACCGAAAACTGCGTACGCGACGAAACGAGGAACATCGGTATGACCGATCAGGCCCCGGGAGAGAACGCCAGGCCGGGCGCGCAGTCCACGAATGCGGAAGCGGGCACGGACGCGGGCCTGCAGCCCACGGACACGGGCACGGGCACGGGCACGCCTGCGGCAACGCCGGTCGGCACGCCGCGGCGCCGCGATCCGTATGCCAGCTTCCCGGGCCGGATCGGACGCACAATGGGCCAGTCGGAGCCGGCCTGGGCACCGCGGGAGACACCCGCGCCCGGCGCACCCAACATCGTCGTGGTGCTCGTCGACGATCTGGGCTACAGCGACATCGGCCCGTTCGGCTCGGAGATTCCCACACCCGTGCTGGACCGGCTCGCCGAGCGCGGGGTGCGGCTGACGAACTACCACACCATGCCGCTGTGCTCGCCGGCCCGAGCCGCCCTGCTCACCGGCCTGAATCCGCACCGTGTGGGCTATTCGCTGGTTGCCAACGCCGACCCCGGCTTCCCGGGCTACGGCATGGAGATCGCCGACGACATCCCCACCCTGGCGGAGATTCTCCACGACGGCGGGTATGCCACCTACGCAGTCGGCAAGTGGCACCTGACGAGGGATTCCGCGTCGAACGCCGCCGACGACCGGCGCAACTGGCCGCTGCAGAAGGGCTTCGAACGCTACTACGGCGTCCTCGAAGGGCTGACCAGCCTGTTCCACCCGCATCAGCTCGTCCGGGACAACAGCCCGCTCGACATCGACGAGCTGCCGGAGGACTACTACTACACCGACGCGATCACCGACGAGGCGATCTCGATGGTGAAGTCCCTGCGGGCGCACGACCCGGACAAGCCTTTCTTCCTCTACCTCGCGCACAACGCGGTGCACGGCCCGTTGCAGGCGAAGGCGGAGGATCTCGAACGGCACCGCGGCCGGTACGCCGACGGCTGGGACGAACTACGGGAGAGCCGGTTCGGCCGGCAGCTCGACGCCGGACTGTTCCCGCCGGGCACCCGGCTGCCCCGCCGCAACTTCGAGGCCGGATTCGAGGTCGGCGCGTGGGCTGACCTCTCGCCGGAAGAACAGCGCCTGTACGCCCGGTACATGGAGGTGTACGCCGCGATGGTCGACAATGTCGACCAGAACCTCGGCCGCCTGGTGGACACCCTGGAAGCCCTCGGGGAGCTGGACAACACCATCATCCTGTTCACCTCGGACAACGGCGGGACCGGCGAAGGTGGCCCGGAGGGCACCCGCAGCTACTTCAGCCGTTTCGTGCACTACCCGCTGCTTCCCGCCGACTGGAATCCCGACGTCGAGCGCGAGATCGACCTCATCGGCGGGCCGCAGAGCCTGGTGCACTATCCCCGCGGCTGGGGAATGGCGTCGAACACCCCGTTCCGGCTTTACAAGGGCCAGACCCACGCCGGCGGGGTGCGGGTTCCCTTCGTGCTTTCCTGGCCGGCCGGCCTGCGCCGGACCGGGGCGGACGACGGCATCCGGGCGCAGTACCAGTACGTCACCGACATCGCGCCCACGCTGCTCGAGCTGGCCGGGGTGAAACGGCCCGAACAGCGCCACGGGCAGGTCGTCCAGGAACTCGACGGGGTCAGTTTCGCGCCTGTCCTGACAGACCAGAACACGACCAGCACCCACAGTGAACAGTACTGTGAGATGACCGGTAACCGCAGTTATTACCGGGATGGCTGGAAGCTGGTCACCCTGCACCGGTTCGGCACACCGTACGACGACGGTGAATGGGCGTTGTACAACCTGGCCGAGGATCCGACCGAGATCGACGACATCTCCGCCGAGTACCCCGACGTCGTCGGGGCGCTGGCAGCCGCCTGGGAGGACGCCGCCTGGCGCAACGGCGTCTTCCCGCTCACCGACGCGAGCGGCGGCCTGGCCATCCGCAACCCGGCCGAGGAGCGCCTGCGCCGCCCGGTCACCCTGCTGGCCGGTACGCCGGAGCTCGAGCGGTACCGGTCCGCCAAACTGATCACGTTCCGGTCCTTCGACATCGACATCGACCTGACCTGGCACGCCGCGGACGACGCGGGTGTCCTCGTCTCGCACGGTGACCAGGGCGGCGGTTACAGCGTCTACGTGGAGAACGGCCGGCTCCACCTCGCCTACAACGAGTACGGCACGCTGCACGAGGTGGACGCCGGGCCGCTGGACGAAGGCGTGCATGCCGTTCGCATCGCGGTGGTGGCGCAGGCGGGCCTGCGCTGGGAGTGGCGGGTCCTCGTCGACGGAGTCGAGACGGGGCGGCTCGCCAGCGTCCACCAGCTGATCGGCATGGCGCCGTTCCAGGGGATCAGCGTCGGCGTGGACCGCCGCTCCCCGGTCTCCTGGCCCGTCCACGAGCGGCACCGGACGTTCCGCTACACCGGCCAGCTGCGCAGCGTGACCTACACCTCCGGCGAGCCGGGCCCGGACGATCTCGAGACGCTGGTCCGGGTGATGCGGGAGGCCGCGGCCGCGTTCGAGTAGGCACAGGTAAGCGCGGGAGGCAGCGGTGCCGGCACCCGCGCCCGGGATGCTTCCGATCTCAGGTCCGGCACCGGAACTGGTGGAACACGGGCATCGTCGCAATAGGTTGTGCAGTTCAGATGCTGGCCGACCAGGGGTGACGGTGCGCTGTGAGCAATGTGGAAACGGTTTCCGCCGAGATCCGGTGCCGGGCCGACGAGCGCTCGGGGCAGGTCGTCGAGATCATCTCCCCGCACGACGTCCCGCTTGGCGGAGCCGACGCGATGACGGTGCGGCGCACCCTGCCCCGCCACAGCCGCTCGATGATCGGCGCCTGGTGCTTCGTCGACCACTATGGTCCGCATGACGTCTCGGCGGGCGGCGGCATGGATGTGCCGCCGCATCCGCACACCGGGCTGCAGACGGTGAGCTGGCTGTTCGCCGGAGTCCTGGAGCACCGCGACAGCCTGGGAACCCATGCGTTCGTCCGCCCCGGCGAGGTGAACCTGATGACGGGCGGGCACGGCATCTGCCACTCCGAGGTGACCGCCCCGGGGACGACGATCCTGCACGGGGTGCAGCTCTGGGTCGCGCTGCCCGACGCGCACCGCGACGCCCCCCGCGACTTCCAGCACCACGTTCCGCCGGTCGTGGACCTCGACGGCGCGACGGCACGGGTCTTCCTGGGCGAGCTCGCCGGCGAGCGGTCACCGGTACGCACGTTCTCGCCGCTGCTCGGCGCCGAGATCGTGCTCGCACCGGGAACCCGGCTGACGCTGCCCGTCGACCCCGGCTACGAGCACGGCGTTCTGGTGGACACCGGTGACGTCGAGGTGACCGCGTGCGCCGACGCGGGCGCGGGTCCGGACGCGGCTGGGCAGCGGGTCGCGGCCGGCGAGCTGGGTTACCTCGCAGCGGGTGCGGCGAGCCTGGCACTGGGCAACCCCGGCAGCGACCCGGTACGGGTCGTACTGATCGGTGGGGAACCCTTCGAAGAAAACATCGTTATGTGGTGGAATTTTATTGGGCGCAGCCACGAGGAGATCGCCGTCTACCGCGAGGCCTGGCAGAATCAGTCCGACCGGTTCGGCCAGGTCGAGGGGTACATCGGCGGCACCGCCTGGCTGCCCGCACCGCCGCTGCCGGAGACCAGAATCAAGCCACGCGCCAGGCCGTGATCCCTGGCGCTGTGAGCCAACAGCCACCAGCCGTACGGCCGTTCATGCCAACAGGTGCACGGGACGATTCCGACGGCAAAGATGGCTTCGAACCTGTCGGTGGGCGGCACAGGACGTCCACCACGGAGCGGAGGAGGAACCGTGGCACGACGTCTCAGCTGCCCGTGTGGCGAATTCATCGAGGGTGAGGACGACGACGACCTCGTGGAGAAGACCCAGGCCCATCTCGCCGAGAAGCACCCGGGCCACGAGTACTCCCGGGAGCAGATCCTGTTCCTCGCGTTCTGATCGAACCGCCGGCCGGCGGCTTCGAGGGTGAGTTCGAGCGCCGGAGACTTCGAGCGCCGGAGTCGGAGCCGGAGCCGAGGCCGGCGGCGTCGAGGTCGAGGGCGGCGGGGTCAGACAGCGTCGAGTACCCCGCCCGCCCGGCCGCGGGTTCGGCTGCGGGTCACCAGATCCCGCGCGGCGGCCTGCCACTGCGGGTGGGCGAAGACGAAGCCCGCGTCGAGCAGCCGGCCTGGCACAACCCGGCGACTTTTCAGGAGAAGCTCGGTGTCGCTGCGCAGCAGGAACGCACCGAGCTCGGCCATCCAGGCCGTGGCTGGCAGGCCGACAGGCACCCCGGCCGCGGCCCGCAGCTGCGCCATGAAGTCGCGGTAGGGCAGCGGTTCGGGCGAGGCCAGGTTGACCGGCCCGGTGAGATCCTCCCGGGCGAGAAGCAGCGCGACCGCCCGCGCGAAGTCGTCGCCGTGGATCCAGGACATGTACTGCCTGCCACCGGCGACCGGACCGCCGAGGCCCAGCCGGGCCATGCGCCAGAGCATGTCGAAGGCACCGCCCCGGCCGGGAGCCATCACCATGCTTGCCCGCAGCGCGACCTTGCGGGTCCGCGGGGTCGGAGCGTCGGCCTGCGCGCTCTCCCACGCCCGGGCGATGTCGACGCTGAAGGCCCAGTACGCCGGCACCCCAGGCTCGGCCCCCCCGACGACCCCCGTCGCCTCGTCGTTGGCCTGATCGTGACTGTGCGCGTAGATCGTGGCGGTGCTCATCTGCAGCCACACCCGCGGGGGCGCCGCCGCCCGGGCGATCGCCGCACCCACCACGGTGGCGGAGTCGACCCGCGAGGCCATCATCTCCTGCAGGTTGCGTTGGGTGTAGCGGCAGTTCACGCTGCGGCCGGCAAGATTGATCACCGCATCCGCCCCATCGACCTCGGCCGCCCACGGGCCGAGGGTGCGCCCGTCCCAGCAGACCACGCGACCATCCCCCGGACGGGCGTCCGCCCTGCCGGCGGCTCCAGCCGGGGCGGGCTCACGCCGGCTGAGGACGACGACCTCGTGCCCGGCGTCCAGAAAGGCTCCGGTCAACAGACGCCCCAGATGCCCGGTACCACCCGGAATGATGATCTTCATCGCTGCCCCGTCTCCTCCCAGACCGAGCCGGGCTGACCCGGTCCCGTCATCCCGACATGTCGTTGGCCAGCCGTTCAGCGACGCGCTGTCGTCGGCCATCCGAACCCCGGCGGTGAACGCAGATCCGTCAGCAGGCGGTGGACGTCGTCCGTGACGGAGCGCAGTACCGGAAGCCTCGCGAGCGGCACGGTCCTGCCGATCAGCCGCGCCGAGGAGTCCACCAGGCGGCGCGTCCGTACCTGGCCCGGTGATCCGTCGTAGACCCAGAACAGCGTGATGCCGAGGTAGGACAGCCAGAGCAGCTCGGGCAGCGCCGGCAGCGCGGGCGGCGCGGGCGGGCGAGGAACACCGAGCCGGCCCGCGGCCCCCTCCACGGGACCATCGACGGGACCGCGGGCAGGGCCGCGGGCGGGGCCGTCGACGACCTCGCGGAACAGGCCGATGGCGGCTTCCCGGGCAGCCGCCGAATCGGCGCTGAACGGGCTGGACGTCGAGTCCGGCGAGATCGCGACCCTGATGAACGAACCGGCGAAGGCGTGGTACGGCGTCATCTCGTCGATACCGGCATGCAGCACGCCCCGGAGACGGCCCGAGAGGTCGCGGGCCTGCAGCGCCTCGGCCGCCCGCTGCCGGTGCCCCGCCTGGATCACGGCATAGAGCTCCTGGACGAGCTGCTCCTTCGAGCCGAAGTAGTAGTAGGCGTTCCCGAGCGAGACCCCGGCGGCCTGCGCGATACCGCGCATCGTGGTCTGGTCGTAGCCGCGTTCCCGAAACGAGGCCAGCGCCTTTTCGAGAATCAACGCACGTGTCGCGGCCCCCCGCCCGGCGCCTTCCCCGCGGTAACCGACTTCGCCGCCACCGCTGGCCCGGCTGCCGCCACCGCTGACGTCGTCGCCGCTGCCGCTGACATCGTCGCCGCCGACTCCCTGCGTTCCCATCGACGAGGGCTCCATCCAGAGTTGAACATGTTCAAGTTCGGATGGAATACTAACGCGACAGCAGCCTCCGACGCGGCTTCCCGCGCGCAGCACCCGCCCACCACCCGCGGCGGCAGTCCGCTCGCCCGGCCTTCCCACGTGCGGTTTTGCGTAATACGTGCGGTTGGGGTGTAGAAATACGCCGTTCAGGTCGGATCGCCCGGTGCGGGGAACTCCCACGGAACTGGTAGGGGCCACCGGGCGCCGAGGAGACTGGAAGCGGGGGCATGCCGGACTCATCGGCTCTTGACGTGCTGGTCGGGCTGGCGCTGATCTTCGCCGCGTTCAGCCTGGCGGTCTCGCGGATCAACGAAACCGTCCTCGCCCTGTTCCGCTACCGGGGGCTGCGGCTCGAAGCCGAGCTCCGTCGGCTCCTCGGCGGAATCCGCCAGGCCGGCGGCCCGGCGGATGGACCCGATGTCACCGCCGAGCTCCTCGACGGGCCGCTGCGGGTCCTGCGAGCCACCGGCAGGGACGTGCTACCGGTGAACGTCGCCGACCATCCCCCGGTCAGCGGGTTCTGGGCGTCGATCCGCCGGGCCCGGCGGCTGCGGCTGCCGTCCTACCTGCCCTCGACCGCGTTCGCGCAGGCCCTGCTCGATCTCGTGGACCCACCCGCACGGGTCATGCTGCACCAGCTCCGGCCGGAGAACCTGCCCGCGGAGATCCCGGCCGAGATCCGGACGGCCTACCAGCGCGCGTATGACGCCGCGCGCCGGGTACTCGACGAGCAGACCGCCACGGCCCTGCACCAGGCCATGCCCGCGGAGCACCCGACCGGGCGGGTGGTGGCCGCCGCCCTCGTCGCCGCCGTCCGGACCGGCGCCGTCGCCTCACTGGAGGAAAGCCTCGCCGCGCTGCCGCCCTCCCCCGCCCGGACGGCGTTGACCGCCGCGATCGTCAAGGCCGGCGGCGACCGCGAGAAGATCATCGCCGATCTGGCGCGCTGGTACGACGACGCGATGGACCGCCTCTCGGGCTGGTACAAGCGGCACATCACCGCGTTCCTGCTCGGTTACGCGATCCTGCTGTCGGCCGCGTTCAATCTGGACGCCATCGCGATCACCCGGGCGCTGTGGCAGGACGGGACCGTACGGCAGGCCGCGGTGGCCGCCGCCGTCGCCGAGGTGGGCACGGCGGGCGACGACGCGGCCACCAGCAGCGGAACCACCACGGGCACCGACGCGACCGCGGATGGTGACGCGACGGTGGGTGAGGCCGCGGAGCGCAGCATCGAGGCGGTGCGTGACGCGTCCGGGCTGTCCATCCCGGTCGGTTGGGTCGATGCGTCCGACCGGCGCGACGACCCGCGGGAGGTGCCGACCTCGGTCGGCGGGTGGCTGCTGAAGATCGCCGGTATCGCGATCGCCTGCTTCGCGCTGACGGCCGGCGCGCCCTTCTGGTTCGACCTGCTGGGCAGGCTGGTGAACATGCGGGCCACCGGCCCGAAACCACGCGCCGCGAACAACTAGCCACAGCAGGAAGGCACTCCGGGGCAGAAAGAAGGCCTCGCGGGCGGTAACTGATCATCGCGATACCCGGCGCACCGGCGGGGCAGACTGGCAGGGTGGGGCAGGTCTGGCGCGACGTCGAACGGCCGGAGCGGACAGCCCGGAGCATGTCGCCGGGCCGGGATCCGCCCAGGTCGCCGACACCTTCGCCGGTCCGTTCGGTGGTGCTCGCGGAGTCCGAGCGCACCCGGGTGACCCGGATGCCGGGTCCCTCCGGTCCGCTGATCCGCAAGGAGGTGCTGGGCCGGGGCGCGAACCGGCGGCTGCGGCATGAGACGGAGATTCTCAGAAGGCTGACCGGCGTGGAGGGCGTCGTCCAGCTTGCCGCCGCGGCGGATGCCGAGCACGAGGCGGGCATCGAGCCGGACGCCCGCGCCGAGCCCGCGGCCGCGTCCGTGTCCGGAGCGGCGGGTGAGCTCGGGCTGGGAGGCAAGAAGAGCCCGGGATCGATCCTGCTGAAGGACGTCGGCGGCACCGCACTCTCCACCTGGCGCACGCCGCTCGAACCGGACCTGCTGCTTGTCGTCGCCGAGTCGCTGGCCCGGGCGGTCGCGGCGATGCACCACCGCGGCATCGTGCACCGTGACATCAGCCCGGCGAACATCGTGGCCACCCCGGACGGCGAGGTGTGGCTGATCGACTTCACGCTCGCCACCACGCTCACGTCGACGCGCAGCGAGTTCACCCACCACTGCGCGATCGTCGGCACGGTCCCCTACCTCGCGCCGGAACAGACCGGCCGGACCAGCCGTCCCGTCGACGAGCGCGCCGATCTGTACGCCGTCGGCGCGACCCTGTACGAGCTGGCGACCGGAGCGCCGCCGTTCGGCGCGGACGACCCGCTGCGCATCATCCACGACCATCTGGCCCGGGTGCCGGTCCCGGCGTCGGAGCGAAACCCGACTGTGCCCCGGGCGCTGGCGAAGGTCATCGCGCACCTGCTCGAGAAGGAACCCGATGATCGCTATCAGAGCGCCGAGGGGCTTGCGCACGACCTCGCCCTGGTCCGCCGCGGAACGCCGCCGGCCCGCCCCGGAGCCCACGATCGGTGGACTCGTCAGCTGAGGTCCTCCAGGCTCATCGGCCGCGACCAGGAGATCGACGAGCTTCGTGGCGCCTTCCTGGCGGTCATGGCGGGTCACCCGCGTTCCGTCCTCGTCGACGGCGAGGCCGGGGTCGGGAAGACCGCCCTGGTCGACGAACTGAGGCTGATCGCGGCCGGTCACGGCGGCTGGTTCGTGGCCGGGAAGTTCGACCAGCACCGACTCGACCAGGCGTACAACGGCTTCCTCCAGGCGGTTCGGGCGCTCGGCCGGCTCCTGCTGGCCGAGCCCGAGGAGCGCCTGGCCGAGTATCGGGAACGGCTACGCCATGGCCTGGGCCGCAACGCGGGCCTGGCCGCCGCCGCGGTGCCGGAGCTGGGGGTGCTGCTGGACGTCCAGGCCGCGCCGGGTGATGTGATGACGAGGCGAGCCCGCGCGGCGCACACCGGCCTCGAGATCCTGCGCGCCGTCGCCTCGACCGAGCGCCCGGTGGTCTGCTTCGTGGACGACCTGCAGTGGGCCAGCCGCACCCCGATGGGCATCCTCGACCCGATCTTCAGTGGAAGCGCGGCTGTCGACGGGCTGCTGTTGATCGGCGCGTACCGCGACAGCGAGATCGGCGCCACCACCCCGCTGGCGGAACAGCTAGGTCGCTGGCTGCTCCAGCCGCGCGGACCGCGCAAGCTGCGGCTGGAGAACCTCCCACCGACGGCCCAGGCGGCGCTGGTGGCGGACATCCTGCACGTCGCGCCGGGGCCGGCGGCCGAACTGGCACGCATACTCGCACCGGCGGCCGGGGGAAATCCGCGTGACACCGTCGAGCTCCTCAACACCCTGCGCGACGAGGAGCTTCTGCACTTCGCCGCGGGCGGCTGGCGGTGGGATCGGGAAGCACTGCGCCACCGCCTGCATCGGATCAACTTCACCGAACTCCTGACGGCCCGGGTCGCCGGGCTGCCGGGTGTCGCCGTGGATCTGCTCGCGTCGGTGGCCTGCCTGGGCGCCCATGCCGATCTGGATCTTCTGGCCGCCGCGGCCGCGCTGCCGATCGACAAGGTGGAACAGCGGCTCGCCATGGCGATCGAGGCCGGGGTGCTGGTTTCCGAGACCGCGGCCGGCGGACGGCAGTCGGTGCGGTTCCAGGACGACCGGACCCGCCAGACGGCACTGGCCAGCCTCAGCGAGCAGTCACGGGACGCGACGCACCTGAGGCTGGCCCGGAACCTGGCCGGCGATCCAGAAGACCCGAACAACTCGGAAGCGGAGTATCTCTCCGTGGCGGCAGAGCAGTATCTGCCCGTCCTCGGCGCGGTCCACGACCCGGCCGAGCGGCGCCGGGTGTCGGCGCTTCTGCGAAGGGCAGCGGGCGAGGCGAAGGTGCTGTCCAACCATGCCCAGGTCGAGAGGTACACGGCCGCCGCCGCGACGCTTCTCGATCCGTCCGACGTCGACGAGCTGCTGGCCATCCACATCGAACGGCACGCCGCCCTGTGCGACCTCGGTCGGCTCGAGGAGGCCGACGAGGTCTACGAGATCATCGACCGGTTGTGCACCGATCCGCTCCGGCGCACGGCCCCGACCGTCGTCCAGATCAGCAGCCTCACCAATCGCCGGCGTGCGGCCGAGGCGGTCGACCTCGGTGTCGAGCAGCTGCGGCGCCTCGGGTTGACCGTCCCGGGCCGAGAGCAGCTGGACGCGGAGATCGACAGCGGCCTCGACGCCGCCTACCGATGGATCGACACCACGAGCGACGCCGATGACCTGCGGCGCGCGGAGCTGGTCGACCGGGTGCGACTGAGCATCATGAATATGATCAATGCCCTCTCGCCGGCGGCGTTCTTCAGCGACCACACGATGCTGGCCTGGCTGAACGTACGGACACTGCAGATGTGGGCAGAGGACGGCCCGGACCGCGCCCTGCTGGGCCCGGCGAGCCATGCCGCGATAGTGACGGTCAGGCACCGAGCCGACTACCGCACCGGCCACCGCATCCTGCGTCGCCTGCTCGCGGTGGGCCACGCGCGGGGCTACGAGCCCGAGGTCTGGCTGGCCGAGTTCCACTACCTGATCACATCCGGCCACTGGTTCGAGCCTCTCGAGCAGAATCTGGCCGCCACCCGCCGGGCGCTGGACGAGCTCCTTCGCAGCGGCGACTACCAGGCCGCCTGCTGGGCCCACCAGTGCCTGCTGTTCAACCTCCTGGACTGCGCGACCTCACTCGACCTCGTCGCGACCGAGGCCGAGGTGGCGATGACGCTGGCCACCCGGACCGGCAACCACCGGGCCGAGGAGTCCGTGAGCACCTTCCGCCGGCTCGCGGCGGCTCTGCGCGGTGAGCTCGAGGAGCGCGGCATCGACGAGACGGCCATGCTCTCCCTCATCGCCGGCAACTCGGTCGCCGTCGTGCACTTCCACCTCAACAGTGCGATCGCCGCCGCTGTCTTCGACCGCCCGGACGAGCTGACCGAGCACCTCGCCGCCGTGGAACCGCTGCTCGCCCCGTTCGAGGCAAGCTACGTGATCGTCGCTGGCCGTCTGCTGCGGGTGCTGACGCTGGCGCGGGGCATCCGCTCGGGGCACCGGCGGCCGGGAACCGAGCACCCGCCGGCCGGGAGACCACCGGCCCGTGACCCGCTGGCCGGGGTGCCGGCCGGCGATCTACTGAAGGAACTGGACGAGACGATCGCCTGGCTGGCCGCCCGCGCCGCCGACGCGCCCTTCAACTTCCTGCACCTGCTTTACCTGGCACAGGCAGAACGGGCCTGGGCCACCGACGACTTCCAGCGAGCCTCCTACTTCTTCGACGCGGCGCACCGGGAGGCCATCTCGCGGTCTCGGCCGTGGCACCTCGCGCTGATCCTGGAGGAGGCCGCCCACTTCTACCTGAGCCACGGCCTGGAGGTGGCGGGGCGGCTGCTCCTGGTCGGAACCCGTCGGGTCTACGCGGCCTGGGGCGCCACCGCGAAGGTCAACCAGCTCGACTGGGGAACCCCGGGCCTGCGGACCGGGCCACCGGCCGAGGAACTGCTCATCGGGGACCCGAGGAGGCGTGCGGACGGACGCTCGGTGGTCACGACGGGCACCATCGACCTGCGAGGCATCGTCGCCGCGTCGCGGGCGCTCAGCTCGGAGACAAGCGTGGCGGGCCTGCGGGCCACGGTCGTGGGGATCCTCTCCGAGATGACCGGGGCGACCGACGTCCACCTGCTGCTGCGTGACGACGAGAGCAAGGCCTGGACGGTCACGACCGACACCGGTCCCGCCATCACCCTGCGGGAGGCCGGCCAGCGCCATCTCCTGCCACCGTCCGTCGTCTGGTACACGGAACGGACCCGCGAGCCGGTTGTCGTCACCGATGTCGCCACCGACGAGCGGTTCCACCGCGACCCGTGCTTCTGCCCGCATGAACGTTGTTCGCTGCTCGCCGTGCCCATCTCGATCCGCGGCCGTCTCCGGGCGATGCTGCTGCTGGAGAACCGCATGATCAGCCACGCGTTCTCGGTGGACCGCCTCGAAGGGATCATGCTTGTTGCCAGCCAGCTGGCGGTCTCGCTCGACAACGCCCTGATGTACGCGTCGCTCGAACGCAAGGTGGATCAGCGCACCCAGCAGCTCGCGGCCGCGAACAGGCAGCTCAAGCAGCTTGCGGTGACCGACCCGTTGACGGGGCTCGCCAACCGCCGGCGGCTGGACGAGATCCTCGACCACGAATGGCATCAGGCCCGGCGGCGGGGATCACCCCTCGCCCTCGCGATGGTCGACATCGATCATTTCAAGCTTTACAACGATCACTTCGGCCACGCCGCCGGCGACCACTGCCTGCGGCTGGTCGCCCAGTGCCTCGCCCGCAGCCTGCGCGAGCCACTGATCGCCGCGCGTTACGGCGGCGAGGAGTTCGCCGTCGTCATGCCCGACACCAATGCCGCCGGTGCCGCCCGGCTGGCACGGCGTTGTTGTGCGGCCGTCGAGGCGCTGGCCGAGCCACACCCGAGGGCCGCCACGCGGGTCGTGACGGTGAGCATCGGCACGACAGCGCTCGTTCCCACCCTGCGGGACGACCTCACAAGCTTCGTCGAATGCGCCGACGCGGCGCTCTACCGCGCGAAGCGAGGCGGGCGCAACCGGGCCGAGGTCGTACTCGCCCGCCCGCATCCGGCGGCGCTCAGTACATCATCCGCGGGTCCCGGTAGTGCTTGAACTCCAGGAGGTTGTCCGCCGGGTCGCGCAGCACGAACGTGCGATGCTCCTCCGCGAGGCCTTCGAAGCGGGTACCGAGCGGCTGGAACACCGGGATCTTGCGGAGCTCGACCAGGCGCAGGAGCCGGTCGAAGTCCGCGGACCGGCGGAACGTCACCCCGAAATGGCGCGGGTAAAGCCCGAGCGGCGCCGCCACGGCCGGCCGTTCGGACAGATGGCAGACAAGCTGGTCGCCGAAGAAGTCCAGGGTGATCCGGTCGGGGTAACGCCGGGCCAGCTTGCAGCCGAGCCGGCCGACGTAGAACTCGACGGCCTCGTCCAGGTCGAAGGCCGGAATGGCGAGGTGGAAGGTGTCGCCGCGGTCACGCATGCGGTCCGGCCTCCACCCCGATGTCGAGCATCGTGTYGGAGCGCAGCCCCAGCCGCAGCGTCTCCAGGGCGATCACCTCGGCCGGCGCGATGTTGCCGAGGTTCACCTCCGTCCCGACCCGGCGCACGAAGTAGGTCTGCAGGGTCCTGGTCGGCGCCTCGAAGAGGAGGCGGTCGACCGGAAGGCCCGCGTCAAGAATGTCCTCGATCAACCCGAAGCGCAGCCGGCCGTCCGGCCGGCAGATGCCACTGCTCCCGCTTTCCCGGGCCTCGGCGATGACGAGCTCGGCACCGGCGTCCAGATCCGCGCGAATACAGTCGATCCAGCGTGACGGGGAGAGCCGTTCGGAGCGCTCACCATCCTTGAAACCGACCTCGCTCAGCACGGTGAAATCGTCGGCCAGCTTCCCGATGAACGCACACTTCTCCTGGTTGGAGAGGTCGATCGTCCCGTTCGAGACTTCTACATGGCTACATGAGTGACCGTGACAGAATTCACGGAAATCGTCAAAACGATTTTGCAGGATATGCTTCTCGAACAGCGTGCCACCGAAGAAGTAGCCTATTCCGAGCGCCCGCAGAGTCTCGATCTTGCGGTCGAGGTCGGCGGTGACAACGGACGTCCCCCAGCCGAATTTGACGAGGTCGACCAGGTCCGCCGCACTGGTCACCGCGTCCTGGAAGTAGCCGGTCGGGAGACCGTTGTCGATCACCATGGTGATACCTCGGGTACGGGGTCGCACCTGCCGTGATGGAAGCTGCAGCGCGGTCCGAGACATGTTCCTCCTTCGCYGGTCCGTCGAGGCAGACCTTCGCCCCGGGAGATGAAGAAATCCTGAGGGGAGAGTTCAGGATGGCTGCATGCAGTGCACGACACCAGCCTCCGGCAGTGATGACACAGAATCTGACAGGTTTAACGAGAACCTCATAAGCTGCACACAGAAGGAGCACAGAAGATTCACAGAATAAATGCATATCAGACCACTTCCCGGATGCGGTATTCAGTAGACGTTCAGACTTCCCAAACGCGGCCTTCAGGATGCACGTGAATTGTCTCAGCAATGACGAGGCGCACGGACGGGCCAGCCGATGAAGATCCCGGTGCGGCGGGTGACCAGGTCGGCCTCGAGTCCCTGATCAGCTGGATCGACGAACGTGCGCGGACCAGCGCCGACCAGGTCTACCTTCGCGCCGCGCGCACCGGCGGCCAGATCACCTACCGGCAGCTGGCCGACGCCGTCCGCCGCTGGTGGGGCGTGTTCGATCTGCACGGCGCCGGCCCGGGCAGCCGAATCGCCCTGGCGGTGGCGGACCCGCTCGACTTCGCCATCGCCTACCTGGCCACCGTCGCCGGCGACCGCTGCGCCGCTCCGGTGCCGGCCGGAGCCCCGGATCTGACCGAACGACTGGCCGGTCTCGAACCCGACCTCGTCGTCACGGCGAACGGCGTCATGGCGAACGACAACACCGCGAACGGGAGTATGGAGTTCCCCCGCGCGGGCGGTGTCCTGCTGGCCAGCTCCGGGACCACCGGCACTCCCAAGCAGGTGTTCCTCGGCGCCAGGCAGCTTCTCCACGTCGCGACCGAGATCGCCCGTCATCACCGGCTGACGCCTGCCGACATCGGTTACAACCCGCTCCCCCTGGTTCATGTGAACGCGGAGGTCGTCGGCCTGCTCGCCACCCTGGTCGCCGGCGGCGAACTGGTGCTCGACGCACGCTTCCACCGGCAGGGCTTCTGGAATCTGGTCCAGAACCACGCCGTCACCTGGATCAACGCGGTCCCGGCGATTCTGGCCATTCTGGCGCGGCAGCCGGCCCCGAGCGCCGCGCAGACCCGGACGGTGCGGTTCGTCCGGTCCGCTTCGGCCCCGTTGCCGGTCGCCGTGCTGGAGGCGTTCGAGACCGCCACCGGGCTGCCCGTGATCGAGACCTACGGCATGACCGAGGCGGCGAGCCAGATCGCGGCGAACCCGCTCGACGGCCGGCGACGTCCAGGGTCGGTCGGCCGCGCCGTCGGGACGCAGATCCGGATCGTCGACCGGCAGGGGCGCCACTGCCCGTGCGGGACGACCGGTCAGGTACAGATCCGCGGCGGCGGGGTGATCTCCGCCTACGCGACCGAGGCCGGCAACGACCGGTTCCGCGCGGGCGGCTGGCTCGACACCGGCGATCTCGGCCGGCTCGACGAGGACGGCTACCTCTACCTGGTCGGCCGCCGCGACGACGTCATCAACCGGGGCGGGGAGAAGATCTTCCCCCGTGAGGTGGAGGAGGTGCTGCTCGCGGACCCCCGGGTCACCTCGGCCGTGGTCTTCGGGCTGCCGCACGCCGTCCTGGGCCGGATACCCGTCGCCCAGGTCGTGCTCGCCGACCGCACCGCCGCCCCCGACCACACCGCCGACAGCGCCTCGGGGCGGGCCACGGGACGGACCGTGGCGCCGACGCGGAACGGCGCCGGCGAGGCCGCATCGACCCGCGAGCTGCTGGCCGACCTGTCCAGCCGGTGCGCCACGCGGCTGGAACGACACAAGCGCCCCGTCCGGATCGAGGTCGTCGACGACCTGCCGGTCGGGCCGACCGGCAAGGTGCTGCGCCGCCTGCTGGACCTCCCCGAGCCGGACCGCGGCCACGCGGCCGGTGACGGCCGCGGCGCGGCGTGACACTCGCGCCCGGCGCCGCGGAGCACGCTCCAGGTGACGCCCCGAACAGCACCTCCAGCGGCACGGCAGGCAGCACGGCAGGCAGCACGGCAGGCAGCAGGTCGGACAGTGCTCCGGCCGGCGGCGGCCGGCACGTCCACGAGGCCGATGTCGTCCGCGTGCTGACGTTCATCGCGGTGATCGGCGTGCACGCGACCGGCGGGACCGTCGACAACGGCAGCTATTCGGGCAACGCGGCCCTGATGCTGCTGCATTTCACCCGGGAGGCGTTCTTCGTTCTCACCGGCTTCGTACTCGTCCACAGCTACGCGTCGCGGCCGCCGCGCGGCGCGGGCCTTCGCCGTTTCTGGTTGCGGCGGCTGCTGCTGGTCGGCGTGCCCTATGCCGTGTGGACGGCGGTGTACGGCGCGTCGGCGGTGGTCGGCCGGGCGGAGACGGACGGCTTCCGCGCCGGCCTCGCCGAGCTCAGCCAGCTGCTGATCAGCGGCGACGCGCACTACCACCTCTACTTCCTGCTGGTCTCCCTGCAGGTCTACCTGGTTCTGCCGCTGTTGCTCACGCTCGTCCGCCGCGCCCGCCGCGCGCTGGGCCGGGTGCTGGCCGCCAGTGCCGTGCTGCAGTTCGGCATCCTGCAGGAGATCCAGTACGGCCCGCCGCGGCACGGGGTTCTCGGCTGGTTGCGGGAGAACTGTCACGCGCTGCTGCCGACGTACCAGTTCTGGGTCGTGCTGGGTGCGGTGGCGGCGATGCGGCTGGACGCCGTGCGGGCCTGGACGGGCCGGCACCGGCGGCTCGTCCCGCTGATCGTGCTGGGCGGCGCCGGAGCGGCCACCGGGTGGTACGCCGCCGTCGTGCGCAGCGGCCGCCCGCCCGCGTTCGCCTCGTCGGTGTTCCAGCCGGTGATGATCGTGTGGGGCACGGCGATCGTGGTCGGTCTCTTCACGGCCGGCCAGCTGTGGGCTGCCCGGCGCATCGCGGCCTCACCGCCGGACCGGCTGCTGCGGATCGGCTCCGAGTTGTCCTTCGGTGTCTACCTCGTTCATCCGATCTTCGTCGACACGCTCGTCGACTCGCTCCGCGGCAGGCTTCCCGCGCCCCTGTCCACGTTGATCATCATGGTGGTCGCGCTGGCCGCGTCGACAGCGCTGGTCGCCCTCGCCCGCCGCACCCCGTTGAGTCTGGTGGTGTCCGGCCGTCCGATGCGCCGCCAACCGCCCCAGAACGGCGATCCGGCGGCTCGCGCGACCCCTGCCCGCGTAGCCTCGACAGTCCCGGCACCCAACGTAACGATCAGGCCACGGTTGATCGGTGACGCGAAGGAGGTCCGCGAGGGATGAGCATCCTCGAAGGTTCGGACGGAGCCCTGCCACCACTCGGGCCACGACATCCCACTGACTTCGACGTCTTCTATCAGGGCACCCCACCGTGGGACATCGGCCGCCCCCAGGCCGCCTTCCAGGCGCTCGCGGACGCCGGCCAACTGCGCGGGCGGGTCCTCGACGTCGGATGTGGCACCGGTGAGCACGCCCTGCTCGCCGCCGGCCTCGGGCTCGACGTGGTCGGCGTCGACACCTCCGCGCTCGCGATCGAGCGAGCCAAGGCCAAGGCCGCCGAACGGGGCCTGCACGCCCGGTTCCGGGTCGAGAACGCACTGCGGCTCGCCGAACTGAAGGAGCGGTTCGACACGGTGCTCGACTGCGGGCTGTTCCATGTGCTGACGGACGAGGACCGCGAGGCCTTCGTCCGGGCCCTGCACTCCGTCCTCCACCCAGGTGGCCATTACTACATGCTGTGCTTCAGCGACCAGGTTCCCGGTGACATCGGCCCCCGCCGGATCAGCCAGGACGAGATCCGGAGCAGCTTCGCCGACGGCTGGCAGGTCGACGCGGTGGAACCGGCAACCCTGGAGATCACGTTCGACACGATGGGCGTCTCCGCCTGGCTGGCCTCGATCACCCGAAGCTGAAGCACCCGCAGCTGAAGCACCCGCAGTTGGAGCACCCGCAGTTGGAGCACCCGGAGCCGAGCACGCGGAATCCCACCGCCGAGAGCCCTGCGGATGCCGCCGGCATCCCCACCGGGCCGACACCGTTCCCCACCAGAAGCGAAACGCTCCGGAAAGAAAAGGGGAACATCTAGGACGATCGCGGCAGTTCGCCTAAAACCGCACTTCCACCAGGTCACGAAGCCCACCATGCTCCTGGGGAGAATCTTCCCTGAGGAGCAGAACACCTGTGGCAAAACTCAGCGCACGCCGCCTGATCACGGCGGCGAGCCTGCCGGCTATGGTCGCGGCCACCCTGACGGCCCTACCCAGTCCCGCGAACGCGCTCTCGGCCGACGTCGTCGTCTCCGCCGTCTACGGCGGAGGCGGCAACTCGGGCGCGACCATCAAGAACGACTTCATCGAACTGGCGAACCTCACGGCGAGCCCGATCAGCGTCGAGGGCTGGTCCATCCAGTACGCCTCGGCGGCGGGTGCCGTCTTCCAGCTGACCGCCCTGCACGGCTCGATCCCGGCCGGCGGCCGGTATCTGGTCCAGCAGGCCGCCGGCGCCGCCGGCACGCTCAGCCTGCCGACCCCCGACGCGACGGGCAGCATCCCGATGTCCGCGACCTCGGGCGTCGTCGCCCTGGTCACGAACACCATCCCGCTGGTCGGCTGCGGCATCTCCTGCTCCACCGCTCCGAACGTCAAGGACCTCGTCGGCTACGGCGCCACCGCCAACGTCGAGACCCTCGCCGCGCCCGGGCTGACCAACACCACGGCCGGGGCCCGCAGTGGCTCCCTGGTCGACACCGACAACAACTCGGTCGACTTCACTGCGGGCGTGCCGAAGGCCACCAACTCGGCCGGCACCACGGTGACCGCCACCGACGACCCGGGCGGCGGCCCGACCGGCCCGACCCCCGGCAGCACCCGGATCCACGACATCCAGGGCAGCGGCCGGATCTCCCCGATCGTCGGCCAGAGCGTCACCAACGTGCCCGGCATCGTGACCGCCGTCCGCACCACGGGCAGCTCCCGCGGCTACTGGATGCAGGATCTGACGGCCGACGCCGACCCGCTGACCAGCGAAGGCATCTTCGTCTTCACCGGCAGCACCTCACCCGCCGTCGCCATCGGCGACTCGGTGCTGACCACCGGCCGGGTCACCGAGTACCGCCCGGCCGCCGGCGCGCAGTCGCTCACCGAGCTCGGCGGACCGATCGCCACCAGCAAGCTGAGCAGCGGCAACGCGCTTCCCGCGCCGATCCCCGTCAGCTTCCCCGACGCCTTCACCAAGACGGGCTCCCTCGAGGCCCAGCCGCTTGAGCCGAGCTCCTACGTGCTCGACTGGCTGGAGATCCACGAGGGCATGCGGGTCACCGTCGCCCAGGACACCCGCCTCATCAGCCCGGTGAACACCGAGTTCGGCGAGCTGTGGGTCACCCTGAAGCCGACCCAGAACCAGACCCCGCGCGGCGGTTCGGCGTACGTCTCCTACGACGACCCCAACAGCGGCCGGCTGATGCTGCAGGCCCTGGACGGCGCCCCCGCCGCGAACGTCGGCTCCACCCTCGCGGCCGGTTCCGTCGGCGTCGTCGACTACCAGTCGTTCGGCGGGTACGTCATCCAGGCCACCACCCTCGGCACCATCACCGACGGCGGCCTCAAGCGGCAGAAGGTCACCCCGCCGAAGAAGACCGGCGACCTGTCGATCGCCACCTACAACGTCGAGAACCTCACCGCCGGTGACTCCGACGCCAAGTTCGCGCGGCTGGCCGAGGCCGTCGTCGTGAACCTCGGCAAGCCCGACATCCTCGCCCTGGAGGAGATCCAGGACAACAACGGCACGGTCAACGACGGCGTCGTCGCCGCCGACCAGACCGTCGCCAAGTTCATCGCGGCGATCGTGGCCGCCGGCGGCCCGACCTACGCCTGGCGTTCGATCGACCCGAACGACGGCACGGACGGCGGCGCCCCCGGTGGCAACATCCGCCAGGTGTTCCTGTTCAACCCGGCCCGGACGACCTTCGTCGACCGCGCCGGCGGCGACGCGAACACGGCCGTGAGCGTGCTCAAGGTGCGCCCGACCAGCAACCAGATCTACCTGTCGGCGTCGCCGGGCCGCATCAACCCGACGAGCTCCGCGTGGAGCACCAGCCGCAAGCCGCTGGTCGGCGAGTTCCTGTACGACGGGGACAAGCAGCTGTTCGTCGTCGCCAACCACTTCAACAGCAAGGGCGGCGACTACCCGCTCACCGCCGCGGTGCAGCCGCCGGCCCGCAGCTCCGAGACCCAGCGGACCAGCCAGGCGACCGAGGTCCGCAACTTCGTCGCCGACCTGGCCGCCAAGAGCGGCAACACCGCTCGCGTGGTCGTGCTCGGTGACATCAACGACTACCAGTTCAGCCCGACCCTGGCGACGCTGACCGACAACGGTGCGCTGCTCAAGCCGCTGATCAACGACCTGCCCGTGAACGAGCGGTACAGCTACGTGTTCGACGGCAACTCGCAGACGCTGGACCACATCCTGATCAGCCCGACCATCAAGGGCTACTCCTACGGTGTGGTGCACATCAACGCCGAGTTCTCCGACCAGGCCAGCGACCACGACCCGCAGATCATCCGGATCCTCACCGGGTGTGGCTCCGAGCCGCTTCCCGACCGCTGCCGCCCCGGCAGCCCCGTGGTGAACGTCCCGTAACCCTGATGGACGTCGAGTAACACCCATTCGCGGCAGGGTAGTGCGAAAGCGCCCGTCCCCTCACCGGGGGCGGGCGCCTTCGCGTCTCACGGGCGAACGGCCACGGGCGCCTGGCCCACCCGGCCGCGGCGGCGGTCCCGCACCAGCAGCAACGCGGAGACGACCGCGACCAGCGCGACGGCGGCCAGGACCCGGCCCGTGCCGTACTCCGCGTGGCGGGTCGACCCACCGTCGCCCACGGCGGTGAGGAACACCGTGCCGACGCCGGCCACGCCGACGACCTGCCCGAGCTGCATCAGGGTCAGCAGCAGCCCGCTCGCGTCGGCCGCGTCGGAGAGTGCCACCCCCTCGAGCGCCACCGACATGATGATCGACATGACTCCCAGCCCGAACCCGATCAGCGCGGTCAGCAGCTCGTAACCCACGCCGCCACCGGCGAGCGGGCCGACGAACAGGTAGGCCACGGCGGCGACGGCGAACCCGGCCGGAATCAGGTTCGCGTGCCACCGCGCCGGGACCCGCTGCCAGCTGAGCCCGACCGCCCCGAACGCCACGACGCACGGGACGAACGCCAGACCCGACTTCAGCGCGCTCATCCCGAGGTCGCCCTGCAGGTGCAGCGTGGTCGTGAACAGGAAGCCGGCCCACGTCGCGGGCGCCAGCAGCAGCATGACCGCGGCGGGGCGAAGCCCGGGAGCGCGCAGCATGCGCACCGACAGCAGCGGACGCCGGCCGCGGGCGGCAAGGCCACGCTCCACCCACACGAAGAGCGCGAACACCACGACGCTCGCGGCCAGGCAGGCCCAGGTCCAGGCCGGCCAGCCCAGCTCGTGCCCCAGGATCAGCGGCATCACGAAGAGCAGGACGGCCGCGCCGAGTATGACGAGGCCGAGCAGGTCGAGGTCGACGTCGCCCTCCGGCTCATCCGGCGGGATGACTCGCGGGCCGGCGACCATCAGCGCCAGGCCGACGGGCACGTTCACCAGGAAGACCGTCCGCCAGCCGGCGCCGAACAGATCCAGGCTGACCAGCAGGCCTCCCGCCACCTGCCCGGCGACGACACCGCCGGCGATCATCGCGGAGAAGAAGCCCAGCGCGCGCAGCCGTGCCTCACCGGTGAAGTTCCGCTGGATCAGGCTCATGGTCTGCGGCGTCATCAGGGCCGCGCTGGCACCCTGCAGGAAGCGGAAGACGATCAGTGACGTCGTGCCCGGTGCGAGACCGCACGCCAACGACGTCAGGGTGAAACTGACCAGGCCCAGGTGGAAGGCCCGGCGATGGCCGAGCACTCCGCCGAGCCGGGCACCGGTGATCAGCAGCACCGAGTAGGCCACAGCGTAGCCCGCGACCACCAGCTGCAGCCCGGCTCCGGAGACGTCCAGGTCCGCCCGCAACGTCGGCAGGGCGACGTTCACGATGCTGTTGTCGAGCACGGACATGAACTGGCCGAGGAGAAGGACGGCGAGCAGCGCGCCCGCGGCGCGCTGCGGTGTGGGCGGCGTCCGCCGTTCCTCGGTGGCGGGACTGCGCAGTGCATTGACCATGAGGAACATCCTGGGCGTGCGTCGGTACTGGTAACGAGAGCCCCGTGATACTGGTACTGGCAGCACCTGGCACGCCGGGCCGAAGCCCGGCACGCTGAGAACGTGACGACGCAGCCCAGCCCCACGCCGGCTGCCGTGCCTCAGGTGGATCAGGTGGCACAGGTGGCTCCCGTGCTCCCGATCAGGCCGCGGGCCGAGCGGCGGCGATCGGATCTCGCCCTCTTCCTGCGCAGTCGGCGCGAGCGCATCACCCCCGACGACGTCGGCATGCCGCCGGGGCCCCGCCGCCGCACACCGGGGCTGCGCCGCGAGGAGGTCGCGCAGCTCGCGGGGGTCGGCGTCACCTGGTACACCTGGCTGGAGCAGGGGCGGCCCATCAACGCGAGCCCGCAGGTCCTCGACGCCGTCGCCCGCACCCTGCGCCTCGGCCCGGCCGAGCGCGAGCACCTTTACCGACTGGCCGACACGCCTCAGCCGCATCCCGCGGCGGACGAGGAGACCACCGGCATCCCAGCGGACATCCGCACGATCCTCGACGGGCTGGACCCGCTGCCGGCGGCGCTGGTGAACGCACGGTCCGACGTACTCAGTTTCAACGCCACCTTCGCGGCGCTGGTCCCCTGCCTGGCGAACGCGCCCGTCAGCGAGCGCAACTCCATCTGGTTCACGTTCACCGCCCCGCCAGCCTGYAACCCCATCGTGAACAGCGAGGAGCTGGCCGCCGAGCACGCGGGGATCTTCCGCTATCGCTACACCCAGCACCTCGGCGAACCGGAATGGCAGGAGTTCGTCCACCGCCTGTGCGCGGCGAGCCCCGAGTTCGCCCGGTTGTGGGCCAGCCATGACGTGGTCCCGCCACGGCCGTGCAACAAGATCTTCCGCTACTCAGGGATCGCCGACATCGCGACCCGCTCCACGAACCTCGAGCTGTCGTACCAGCCCGGCACCCGAGTGATCGTCTACACCCCGATCAATGACGAGAGCCGGGCGGGCATCGCCTGGCTCCGCGAACATCCCGAGGCGGCCACCACACGCCACGAGCACTGAAGCCTTCTCCGGCCGGCACCCACCCGGCGAGCGCCGCGGCCGTCGCGGGCCCGAGTTCGGATCCGAGATCGGATCCGGGCCCGCAGGCCACGGTGGCGAGGCCTGGGCATGTGCTGTGCGCAATGTCAGGCGACCGCCTGCAACGCCGCCGCGCGGCGCAGGGTGTCGCCGGTGGCGGCGTCGAACAGGTGCAGCCGGTCGACGGCGGCGTAGAGCCTGAGCTTGCCGCCGCTGGTGACGGGCGTCCGAGGGTCCAGCGCGGCGGTGAAACGGCAGGTCTCCGGGCTGGTCGGCGGGCCCGACGGCACCGCCCCGTGGGCGAGGGTCTCGGTGCCGAGGCGTTCGATCAGGTCGACCTCGACGTCGAAGATCAGCGCGGGGCCGGCCGGGGGCTCGGTCTGGACGTCGTGCGGCCGCACGCCGATGGTCACCTCGGTACCCGTCGGCGCGGCCAGGCCCGCACGGATGGCGGCCGGAACCTCCACAGTCTGGTCGCCGACCCGCAGCTCGAGCGAGCCGGTGCCGGGCGACTCCGAGAGCAGCCCCGGGACGAGGTTCGTCGGCGGGCTGCCGATGAACGTGGCGACGAAGACGTTCGCCGGGTGGCTGAACAGCTCGTCCGGTGTGCCGAGCTGCTGCAGGCGCCCGTCGTGCAGCACGGCGATGCGGTCCGCCATCGTCATCGCCTCGGTCTGGTCGTGGGTGACGTAGAGCGTCGTCGTGCCCAGCGAGCGCTGCAGGCGGGCGATCTCGCCGCGGACGCGCACCCGCAGCTTGGCGTCGAGGTTCGACAGCGGTTCGTCCATCAGGAACGCGCGGGGCTGGCGGACGATCGCGCGCCCCATCGCGACGCGCTGGCGCTGGCCGCCGGACAGTGCCTTCGGACGCCGGTCGAGCAGGTCGGTGAGCCCGAGGATCTCGGCCGCAGCGGTGACCCGCCGGTCGCGTTCGGCGCGGTCGACCTTGGCCAGCCGCAGGGCGAACTCCATGTTCCGCCGCACGGTCATGTTCGGGTAGAGGGCGTAGTTCTGGAAGACCATCGCGAGATCACGGTCCGCCGGCGGGACGTCGGTGACGTCCCTGCCGCCGACGAGGACCTGACCGGCGGTCGGCGCGAGCAGACCGGCGACGATCCGCAACGCGGTCGTCTTCCCGCTGCCGGACGGACCGATGAGGACCAGGAACTCCCCGTCCTCGACAACGAGGTTGAGCGATTCCAGGGTCGGCCGGTCGTCGTAGGTCAGGGTGACGTCACGCAACTCGATCGTGGACATGGGGCTCCCTCTTCCCTTGGACGCTGACGCTCAGCGCAGCCCGCACAGGACACAGACCCACGCGCTGGACACAGCCCGCGCAGGGCACGGCCGACGCAGGACGCAGCGCGGCCACGGCGCGCGACCGGCCGTGGTGGACGTTCGGAGAGGGAGGTTCCGACGCCCTTGTCGACGCACCGAGGCCCCAGATTCGCACGAGCGGCCTGGCCCGTCCAGAGCTTCGGCGGCACTCGGCGCCAACTCCTTCAGGTAGTCAGACCGACACAGAAAGTTTTATGTACATCCACCAGTGACCAATACTTGACAGCGACGTAACCGGGGCCCACAGTTTCGAAGCCATGAGAGCGCTCACACGCGATCAGTGCGGTGAGTGTGAAGCCAGAGGGAGGGCTTCATGAGGGCACGGCAGGGCCGCCTTATGGCCATGGCCGGGACGGCCGTCCTGGCCATGGTCTTATCCACCACCAGCGCCTGCGGAGGCGACGACGGAGGGAAGACCAAGCTCACCATCAACACGTTCGGCGTCTTCGGGTACACGGACCTGTACAAGGAGTTCGAGGCCAGCCACCCCGACGTCGAGATCGTCGAGACCGTCAGCGAGTACAACGACCATCACAACAACCTGGTGAACCACCTGGCGGCCGGCTCCGGCGCCGCCGACGTCGAGGCGGTCGACGAGGGGTTCATCGCGCAGCTGAAGGCGACGCCGGAGCAGTTCGTCAACCTGAACGACCTGGGCGCGAGTGATCGGGAGGCCGACTACCCCGCGTTCAAGTGGTCGGCGTCGCTGTCCGCGGACGGCAAGACCCAGGTCGGTCTCGGCACCGACGTCGGTGGGCTCGCGATGTGCTATCGCACCGACCTGCTCGAGGCCGCCGGCCTGCCCAGCGACCCGGCGGCGGTCAGCGCGCTCTGGCCGACCTGGGACGCCTACTTCAAGACCGGCCGTGACTTCGCGGCGAAGAACACCGGGGTGAAGTTCTTCGACGCCGGCACCAACATCTACAACGCGCAGATCTTCCAGCTCGACGAGAGCTACTACGCCACCGGGACATCCGATGTGATCGTCGGGTCGAACCCCAAGGTCAAGACCGCTTTCGACGCGACCGCGAAGGCCATCTCGGACGGTCTGTCCGCGGGGCTGGTCGCCTTCGAGGACGAGTGGGTCACGGCGATGAAGGAAGGCACCTTCGCGACGATCACCTGCCCGGCCTGGATGCAGGGCTACATCAAGGAGAACGCGCCGGAGACGGCCGGGAAGTGGAACATCGCCTCGATTCCCGGGGGTAGCGGCAACTGGGGCGGCTCCTGGCTGACGATTCCGGCGCAGAGCGACCACAAGGACCTGGCCTACGAGCTGGTCTCCTTCCTGACCGCGCCGGAGCAGCAGACCCGGATCTTCAAGGAGACGGGCAACTTCCCGTCCAGCGTCACCTCCATCAAGGACTCGGCGGTGCAGTCCTTCACCAACCCGTTCTTCGATGACGCGCCCACCGGGAAGATCTTCGGCGAGTCCGCGATCAGCCTGGAGCCGCAGTACCAGGGTTCGAAGCACGGGGCCATCCGGCAGGCGATGGAACACGGAATCCAGCGCATCGAGCAGGAGAACCAGGCCGCCGACAAGGCCTTCTCCGAGTCGGTCGAAGAGGCGGAACGCGCCGCCCGCTGAGGCCTGAGACCCGAACAACACCACGGCACCACCCGAACAGCACCGTTCCGAACGGCACCGTCCCAGCCGGTGTCGTTCGGGACGGCGAACAGCCCGTGGGCCCTGTCAGCGGAAAAGAGGGAGCTGCCGATGACGATCGCGACCCCCGCGCACCCGACGGAGAGCGCGGCCGAATCCGCGCCAGCCGCGCGGGAGGCGCCCCAGCGGCAACCCAGGCCGCACAGCACGTTCCGGCGCGTCGGGCGCGCGACGGTCCCCTACTGGCTCATCGCCCCGTTCTTCGTCATCTTCACGGCCTTCGGGCTTTTCCCGATGGTCTACACCGCCTGGATCTCGCTCACCGACCGGGACATGCTCCGCCCCGGTGCCGCGAAGTTCATCGGCCTGGGGAACTACGCCGACCTGTTCTCGGACGAGTTCTTCTGGAACGCTGTCGGCAACACCTTCCTGCTGATGGCGATGTCGTCGGTTCCCCAGCTGGCGTTCGCGCTGATCCTCGCGCACATCCTGAACACCCGGCTGCGGGCGCGCACGCTGTTCCGGATGGGCGTCCTGCTGCCGAACATCACCTCGATCGTCGCGGTGACCATCGTGTTCAGCCAGATCTTCGGCCGCCAGTTCGGCCTCATCAGCTGGCTGCTGGACACGGTCGGCCTGGACCCGATCAACTGGCAGGCCGGCGAGTGGACATCCAAGATCGCCATCGCGTCGATGGTCATCTGGCGATGGACCGGCTACAACGCGCTGATCTACCTCGGCGCGATGCAGGCGATCCCCAAGGAGCATTTCGAGGCCGCCGCCATGGACGGTGCCAGCACCTGGCGCCAGCTGTGGCACATCACCCTGCCGGCGCTGCGCCCGACCATCGCCTTCACCGCGCTCATCTCCGTGATCGGGCAGATACAGCTGTTCACCGAGCCGCTGTTGTTCGACAACTCGCCGGGCAGCGTCTCCGGCGGCAACAGCCACCAGTTCCAGACGCTGGCGCTGCTGCTCTACGAGGAGAGCTTCCGGCTGCACAACTTCGGTTACGGCTCCGCCATCGCCTGGGTGATGTTCCTGGTGACCATGGCACTGGCCGCGGGCGCCTACTTCGTGACCCGTGGCACATCCCGACTCACAGGGGGATCCCGGTGACCGGCTTCACCCGCGGCTCCACCCGCCGTTCCACCCGCGGCTCCGGCGAGGGTTCCGGCCCGCTGCGCTATCCGCTCCTGTTCGCGGTCGTCATCATCTCCGCGTTCCCGGTGTACTGGACCTTCATGATCCCGTCCCGGACCAACGACGTGGTCGGCCAGCTGCCACCGCCGTTCCTGCCCGGCGGGCACTTCTTCGAAAACGCCGCCCGGGTCTTCGACACGGTCAACTTCGGCAAGGCTCTGATGAACTCGGTCATCGTCGCCGGGTCCATCACCCTGAGCACTCTTCTGTTCTGTTCGCTGGCGGGTTTCGCGTTCGCCAAGCTGAACTTCCGCGGCCGAAACGCTCTGCTGCTCGTGGTGGTCTCCACCATGATGGTGCCGGTCCAGCTCGGCATCATCCCGCTCTATATCGAGATGCAGGAGCTGGGCTGGGGGAACCGGCTGATCTCCGTCGTGCTGCCCACCGCGGTGACCGCTTTCGGGGTCGTCTTCATGCGGCAGAGCGTCATCCAGGCGGTGCCGGACGAACTGCTGGAAGCCGGCCGCATGGACGGCTGCGGAACGCTGCGGCTCTACTGGCATGTGGCGCTGCCCGCGCTGCGCCCGGCGATGGCCGTCCTCGGCCTGCTCACGTTCATGCAGGCGTGGAACGACTTCATGTGGCCGCTGATCGTGCTCAACGCCGAGAACCCGACGGTGCAGGTCGCGCTGAGCACGCTGGCGTCCGGCCACTACCGGGACAACACTCTGGTCCTGGCCGGCACCGCCCTCGGCACGATTCCCGTTCTGGTCATATTCGCCCTGTTCGGCCGCCAGATCATCGGCGGAATCATGGAAGGCGCGGTGAAAGGTTGACGTCCTCCCCCGCCTGAAGGCGGGGGATTCCAACTCCTACACACCCACCAGGGAAGGGGGTGCGAGTTGTTGAGGTTCGCGGTTCACGGGCACGCCCAACGGCGTGCCTCCCCGCGCAGCCACCGCGCGTCCCGCCGCGATATTCACTGCTGCGTTCACATCAGCGTTCGCCGTATGCCCGCAGGCGACACAGCGGAACCGCGCTTGGCTCTCACGCGATTCCGCCGCCACATGCCCGCAGGCCGAGCAACGCTGACTGGTATAAGCGGCCGGAACGCGTTCGACTCGGCCGGGGGCTTTCTGTTCCAGACGCTGCACGAGCAGGCCCCAGCCGTTGGCAAGGATGCCTCGGTTCAACCCGGCTTTCTGTCGCACGTTCCGGCCAGGCTGGTCGACCGAGCCCCGGGCCGACCGGGTCATGTTCCCGATCCGCAGGTCCTCGACGCGGATCAGGTCGAAGCGTCGGGCGAGATCGGTGGAGGTTTCCTCGGCCCAGTTTTTCCGTCGGTCGGTTTCCCGGGCTTTCAGCCGGGCTATCCTGGCCTTGAGACGGCGGCGCCGGTTCGAGCCCCGTTTCGCCTTGGCGAGGCGGCGTTGCAGCCGCGCCAGCCGCGCGGCCTCTGCTGGCCGCAGCCCGGGGCAGGACAGCAGCTCACCGGTACTGAGCGCCGCGGACACCGTTACGCCCCGGTCGACCCCGACCGCCTCACCAGTGCCCGGCGCCGGGATCGACTCCGGGACCACAGTGAACGCGACATGCCAGCGGCCAGCCCGGTCACGGGTGATCCGGTACGACTTGAAGTCGGGAACAGGCCGGGACAGCCGAAACTTCACCCAGCCGACTTTCGGTATCCAGCATCGGGACCAGCGCCGGTTCAGCTTTTCGACCCGGGCGTTCTTCCCCACGATCTGGAAACCTTCGGACTGGCCGCGTTTCCGAAAGGTCGGCCGCTGATGGGAGCCACCGAAAAAGTTCCGCAGAGCTTGATCGTAGTCCCGCAGGGCCTGCTGTTGGACGGTTTGCGATCCGGCGCGGAGCCAGTCGAACGCGGCGCGCGCGTCGGTCAATTGCCGGCACCGTTCCAGATGGGATGGCGCCTTACCCCGGTAGCGGGTCCACCACGACTGCTGTTCCACGCACAGATTCCACACGAACCGTGCATGCCCGCAGTGCTCTTCGAGTCCGGCGACCTGTTCGGGTGCCGGAACAAGCCGATAGCGGGACATGATCCTATTCTACAGAAGGGATTCGCTCATGCGTTCCAGCGTGGGGCACCGTTTCCTCTCCGGCCTGAGGGCCGGAGTATCCACGGCGCAAATCCGATGACCCACACCCCTGTTCGGACAGCAGACCCGGCGACGGCGAACCAACTGGCGACCGCAGACCAGCTGGCGACGCGGATCGCCGCCGGCCTGCCGGCGGATTTCGTCTGGGGCGCCGCCACGGCCTCCTACCAGATCGAGGGCGCCTACGACGTGGACGGGCGGGGGCCGTCGATCTGGGACGTCTTCGCCCGCACCCCCGGCAAGGTCCAGGGCGGCGAGAACGGGGACGTCGCCACCGACCACTTCCACCGGTATCCCGAGGATGTCGCGCTGATGGCCCGGCTGGGCCTGAGCGCCTACCGGTTCTCCGTCGCGTGGCCGCGGGTCGTCCCGACCGGTTCGGGCCCGGTCAACCCGCGTGGGCTGGCCTTCTACGACCGGCTCGTCGACGAGCTGCTCGGTGCCGGCATCGACCCATGGGTGACGCTCTACCACTGGGATCTGCCGCAGCCGTTGCAGGACGCCGGCGGCTGGCCGAACCGGGACACGGCCCTGCGCTTCGTCGACTACGCCGAGCATGTCGTCGGCGCGCTCGGGGACCGGGTCCGGCACTGGTCGACGCTCAACGAGCCGTGGTGCTCGGCGTTCGAGGGCCATCTGACCGGCCGGCACGCGCCCGGCGTCCAGGACGCCACCGCCGCCGTCCGCTCGGTGCACCATCTGCTGCTCGCCCACGGGCTGGGTGCGGCCGTGGTGCGCGAGCGCGGTGCCGGTGACGTCGGCGTGACCCTCAACCTGATCCCGGCCGAGCCGCCGCCCGGCCTCGAGGACATCCCCGGCGCGGACGAACCCGTCCGGCTGGTGGACGGGCAGCAGATCCGCCTCTGGCTCGACCCGATCCTGCACGGCACCTACCCCACCGACGTGATCGAGGACTTCTCCCGCGCCGGCGCGGAGCTGCCCATCCAGGACGGCGACCTGGACCGCATCTCCACGCCGGTGGACTGGATCGGCGTCAACTACTACGCGCCGCACATCGTGACGCCGGGACCGGATCCGTCGCCGAAGCCGACACCGTTCGCCGGTGCCGACAACGTGACCAGGGTCGTCACCACGGACGACGTGACCGAGCTGGGCTGGCCGGTCCGTCCGGGCAGCTTCCTGGCGCTGCTGCACCGGCTCGGCGGGGACTATCCCGGGGTTCCGTTCTACATCCACGAGAACGGCGCCGCGTACGCCGACACCGTGGCGGCGGACGGCACCGTGCACGACCCGGAACGCCTGCGGTACATCGCGAGTCATCTCGATGTGGTCCGGCAGGCGACCCAGGACGGTGTTGATGTTCGGGGATACTTCGTCTGGTCACTGCTCGACAACTACGAATGGGCGGAGGGGTACCGGATGCGGTTCGGCGTCGTGCACGTCGACTTCGAAACGCTGACACGTACGCCGAAGTCCAGCGGCCTGTGGTACTCGCGGCTCATCCGGGAGCACCGCGGGATGAACGCTTCCGCCGACGAAAAGACGAACGGGAATCCGTGACGCCTGAACACGCCGCCCCGGACGCGCCCGCCGCCGCCGTACAGCAGCAGCGGCGGGCGCCGACCCTGGAGGCAGTCGCCGAGCTCGCCGGGGTGTCCCGGGCGACGGTGTCCCGGGTGGTCAACGATTCGGAGCGGGTCTCCCCCGAGGCCCGCGACGCCGTCAACGCCGCCATCGCCGAGCTCGGCTACGTGCCCAACCGGGCCGCCCGCAGCCTCGTCACCCGCCGGACGGACACCATCGCGCTGATCATGCACGAACGGTCGGACACCGTCTTCGCCGACCCGTTCTTCGCCAGCATGCTGCGGGGCGTGAACCACGCGCTGACCAGCACCGACCTCCAGCTGGTGCTGATCCAGATCCAGGGCGACCCGCAGCGTGACCGGGCCCTGCGCTACGTCGGCAACGGGCATGTCGACGGGGTGCTGCTGATCTCGCTGCACGGCGACGACGAGCTGGCCACCTCGGTCTCGAAAGCCGGCGTGCCGCTGGTCATGGCCGGCCGGTTGCTGACCGACGACCGGGTCGACTCGGTCGACGCCGACAACGTCGGCGGCGCACGGCTGGCGGTGCGCTACCTGGTCACGGCCGGGCGGCGCCGGATCGCGACCATCGCCGGCCCGCAGGACATGAGCGTCGGTGTCGACCGCCTGCGCGGCTACACCGAGGAGATGCAGGCGGCCGGCCTGCCCGGGTCGACCGACTGGATCGCGACCGGCGACTTCACCGAGGCGGGTGGCCGGGCCGCCATGGAACGGCTGCTCGCCGAGCATCCGACGCTGGACGCCGTGTTCGCGGCCTCCGACCTGATGGCGTTAGGCGCGCTGCAGGCGCTGCGGGCCGCCGGGCGACGGATTCCCACCGACGTCGCCGTGGTCGGCTTCGACGACACCGCCCTCGCGCCGTACGCCGACCCGCCGCTGACGACGATCCGCCAGCCGGTGGAGCGGCTCGGCGAGGAGATGGTGCACCTGCTGCTGCGGCGCATCAACGACAGCGCCGGGGCCGGTTCCGGTTCCGGGGCCGACGCGGATCCGTCCGCGGTCGTGCTCCCGACCGAGCTGGTCATCCGTTCCTCGGCCTGACCTCCGCGGCCTGGCCTTCTCGGCCTGGCCCTGCGACCGCCCCCCGCGCTTCGTCGCGAAGAGTAACGAAACGCACGTCACCGTTCCGGAGAGCAGAACAACCGAAACGCCGCCTCAGTCGCGTGATTGCATGGTCAGCGGCATTCCGCACCGCGCAGGAGGTGGATCGGTTCCCACGGTTCGGTCTGACGGCGCCTGACCGCTGACCACGGGGAGTCACCCACCGCACATCCAGCTGTTCGTGCTGAAGGGTTCCCTGTGGTGCAGAGCTCGGTCTCGGGCCGTGTCCTGATCGTCCTCGGCGCGCTGTCGGCGTTCGGCCCGCTGGCCACGGACCTGTATCTGCCGGCGCTGCCCGAGCTCGCCGACGACCTCGGCGCGACCGACTCGGCGGCCCAGCTCACGGTGACGGCCTGCCTGGTGGGGCTGGCCCTCGGCCAGCTCGTCGTGGGACCGGTCAGCGACCGGTTCGGACGGCGCCAGCCCCTGATCATCGGCGTGGGAGCCTTCGCCGTGATGTCCGCGCTGTGCGCGCTGGCACCGGGAATGGGCACGCTGACCGGCTTTCGGCTGCTCCAGGGCTTCGCCGGCGGCGCCGGCGTCGTGATCGCTCGTCGTGCGGCGTCTGCCGAGGCAGTACGACTTCCGAAGTCCCTCAGCCCGCGGAAAGGACATCGATGAGATGGGCGAACGCCCTGTGGCCGTGACCAGCCGAGCCCCGTACTGCGGTTGCACTGCAACCCGGGCACACGGCCATGGACGTGGGTGGACATCACCGAGCCTGCTGCCTGCACCGATGGACGTCGGTGGACGCCCGTAAACAGTGCGCCGAGGCTACGGCTCAATAGGTTGAGCCGCGCCCTTGCGCATGTCGAGGACCATCGGCAGCTGCCAGCGGGGCGGGGTTGGCCCGGCCACTCCTGGCGGATGCCCTTCCCCCGCTGGGCGCCAAATGATCTGGCAGACACCGCCCGCGTCAAGGGCACCCGTTGGGCGGTTCTTCGGACTGGCCGCGCCACCCTTGCCTGAAAGCGAAAATCGCAGGTCAGACGGCTCGCCGACCGAATAGGTGCAGGTCGGAGGACCAGGTCGTGGCACGAAGCGGATGAAGGCGACACCGACCCGACGAGGCCGGCCGGACAACACGGCGCCTGGGGGCATAGTCAGGGCAGGCCGAGTGTGAGGAGGCAGCGATGGCCGTCAGGGTCACTCCGGAGGAGGCCGTCATTCTGCGGGCGGTGGCCGCCCGCCGGGTGGAGTACCGCTGGCGGCGCGGGCCCTACTCGGATCGCTACACCCTCGGTGAGGAGAATGTCACGGTGGCCGCCCGGCCGCTGGCCCGCCGCGGGCTGATCTGGCACCCGCCCGGCAGCAGCCGCCCCGAGCTCTCCCCCGCGGCCGCGGCCTGGCTGGACGCCCATCCGGAACCAGCGTCCTGACAGCGCTCCGGAGCCGTCCCCCGCACTCGCTGTGACCGTTCGTCGGAGCTGGCGTGCCTGCGGAGGGGGCACGGCCGGACCCCTGAACGAGCCAGGCTCGGCGGGCGCGCCGCCGGGATCCGGCTGACACTGGCGGTCCGGGCCGCTCGGCGGGCAGCCGTAAGAGGCCCGGGCCAGACCGCACGGTCTGAGCCAGGCCGGGTCGATTCGGCGGCGTCGTCGGGCGGGAGGACGGGTGTCCATTCACGAGAGCCGTCCGACCAGCCCGGGTGGCCGGACCAGCGCACCCGGCACGCCAGCCGGCGGCACCGCGCCGACCAACACCGCATCCGGCAGCACGGGACCGTCCGCGCTGCGCCCGCACATGGGTCTGAGCGCGCTGACCTTCGTCTCGCTCGGATCGATCATCGGCTCCGGCTGGCTGCTCGGCGCGCTCACGGCCGCCCAGGCCGCCGGCCCCGCGGCGATCGTCGCGTGGATGATGGCCGGCGTCCTGGTGATGATCCTGGCGCTGGTGCACGCGGAGCTGGGGGCGACCTACCCGGTGGCCGGCGGCAGCGCCCGCTACACCCATCTCGCCCTCGGCCCGCTCGCCGGGTTCACCGCCGGCTGGCTGGCCTGGATCCAGGCGGTGGCGCTCGCTCCGATCGAGGTCGAGGCCGCCCTGTCGTACCTGAACAACGAGTTTCCCGGCCTGATCAGGCAGGACGGCACCCTTACCGGAACCGGGCTCGCGATCGGCGCCGCATCCATGCTGGTGTTCACCACGATCAACGTCCTGGGGGTGCGACGCCTCGCCGCGACGAACGCGGTCACCGTGGTCTGGAAGTTCCTGGTTCCGCTGCTCACCGTGGTGACCCTGTGCGTGGTCTCGTTCCAGCCGGGAAACTTCCACGCCGGCGGGGGCTTCGCGCCGTTCGGGGCGCACGGGATCTTCGCGGCGCTGCCCGCCGGTGTCGTGTTCGCGTTGCAGGGCTTCGAGCAGGCCGTGCAGATGGGCGGCGAGGCCCGCAACCCCGCCCGGGACATCCCGCGGGCCATCATCATCGCTACCCTGCTCGGCACCGGCCTGTACCTGGCACTGCAGATCGCGTTCCTCGGGGCGCTCGACCCGGCGCAGCTCCTCCACGGCTGGTCCCATCCGGTCGGTTCCGGGGACTACGGGCCGTACGCGACCCTCGCGCAGGGGCTCACCCTGACCTGGCTGGCCGCGCTCCTCTACATCGACGCGGTGGTCTCCCCGGGCGGCACGGCGCTCATCTACGTCGGCACGTCGTCCCGGCTGGCCTATTCGCTCGGCGAGACCGGCTCACTGCCCAGCGCCCTGCGCCGGCTGAACCGCCACGGGACGCCCGTCGTCGCCATCGCGATCGCCTGTGTCGTGGGCCTGTTGATGTTCCTGCCGTTCCCGAGCTGGCAGCAGCTGGTCAGGCTGATCAGTTCGGCCACGTTCGTCATGTACGGATTCGTGCCCATCGCGCTGATCGTGCTACGCCGGACCGACCCGGACCGGCCGCGGCCGTACCGGCTGCCGGCCGCGAACGTGCTGGCCCGTGCGGCGTTCGTCGCCTCCAACATGATCGTCTACTGGTCGGGGTGGGAGAACGACCGGAAGCTCGCGGCGGCGATCGTCGTCGGTTTCGTGGTCTTCGCCCTGTACCGCGCGACCCAGCCGGCCGACCGGTGGCCCGCGCTGGAGTGGCGGGCCGCGCTGTGGATCGCGCCCTGGCTCGGCGGAGTGGTCCTGATCTCCTGGCTCGGTCAGTTCGGCGGCCGGGGCGTGATCCCGTTCTGGGTCGACCTGGTGGTGCTCTCGGTCTTCTGCCTGGGCGTCTTCGAGCTGGCCGTACGAGGTGCGCCGCCGGCCGCCCGCACCCGCCACCTCATCGACGCGGTCTGCCCGCCGCGGCGCGCCAGCGCGGATCCCGTGCCGGACGGAACCGTGCCCGGCGCGCGCATCCCCTGACTGCCCCGCCTGACCTGCTGGGCCGACCGGTGCGGCGACCAGGGCGACCAGACCGTTTCACGTTGTCCACAGACGCCCCGCCCGTCATCGCCGCCGCGGGCGCCCCTTCTACAGTGGCCCGGTGACCCTGCCATCCGTTCGGACCCCGCGTGACGCCACCGATGTGCTGCGCCGGGTCTTCGGCTACGAGTCCTTCCGCGACGGTCAGCGCCAGATCATCGAGCATGTCGTCGGCGGTGGTGACGCGCTGGTGCTGATGCCGACGGGGGGCGGCAAGTCACTGTGCTACCAGATTCCGGCGCTGGTGCGCCCGGGCACCGGCGTGGTCGTCTCACCGCTGATCGCGCTCATGCAGGACCAGGTGGACGCGTTGCGCGCGCTGGGCGTCCAGGCGGGCTTCCTCAACTCCACCCAGGACGACGCCGCACGCCGCAAGGTGGAGGCCGCGTTCGTCGCCGGGGAGCTCGACCTGCTCTACCTGGCCCCCGAGCGGCTACGGCTGCGTTCCACCGCGGAGCTGCTCGACCGGGGCGAGATCGCGTTGTTCGCGATCGACGAGGCGCACTGCGTCGCGCAGTGGGGGCACGACTTCCGTCCCGACTACCTGCTGCTGTCCGAGCTGCGCCAGCACTGGCCCGAGGTGCCGCGCATCGCGCTGACCGCCACCGCCACGCCGGCGACTCACAAGGAGATCACCACCCGGCTCGGGCTGGAGAACGCCCAGCACTTCGTCGCGGACTTCGACCGCCCCAACATCCAGTACCGCATGGTGGCGAAGCGGGAGCCGAAGGCGCAGCTGCTGGAGTTCCTGCGCACCGAACACGCGGCGGACGCGGGCATCGTCTACTGCCTGTCCCGCTCCTCGGTCGAGAAGACGGCGGACTATCTGGTCGCCAACGGCATCACGGCACTGCCCTACCACGCCGGTCTCGACGCGCGGATCCGTGCCGAGCACCAGGCCCGGTTCCTGCGCGAGGACGGCCTGGTGATGGTCGCGACCATCGCCTTCGGGATGGGTATCGACAAGCCGGACGTGCGGTTCGTCGCCCATCTCGACCTGCCCAAGTCGATCGAGGGCTACTACCAGGAGACCGGCCGCGCGGGTCGGGACGGTCAGCGCGCCACCGCGTGGCTCGCCTACGGCCTGCAGGACGTCGTCCAGCTCCGGCGGCTCATCGAGTCCTCGGAGGGTGACGCCGCGCACCGCCGACGCCTCAGCCACCACCTCGACGCGATGCTCGCGCTGTGCGAGACGGTCGAATGCCGCCGCATCGGGCTGCTGTCGTACTTCGGGCAGCAGCTGTCGGCCCCGTGCGGAAACTGTGACACCTGCCTGCACCCGCAGCAGTCCTGGGACGCGACCGTGCCCGCGCAGAAGCTGCTCTCGGCGGTACTGCGGCTGCAGCGGGAACGCCGGCAGAAGTTCGGCGCCGGCCACCTCATCGACATCCTGCTGGGCCGGCGTACCCCCAAGGTCAGCCAGCACAGTCACGACACACTCACCGTGTTCGGTATCGGCACCGAACTCAGCGAGGCCGCCTGGCGCGGAGTCGTCCGCCAGCTGTTGGCGCAGGGGCTGCTGGCGGTGGAGGGCGAGCACGGCACGCTGCTGCTCACCGACACGAGCGCGGAGGTCCTGCGCAAGGAGCGGGTCGTGTCGATGCGGCGCGAACCCGAGCGTGCGCCCCGTACGGCCGGCGGAGGCGGCGCGGCGCCCAAGGCCCGTCGCGCCGAGCCGGTCGAGCTTTCCGCGCAGGCGCAGCCGGTGTTCGAACGGCTGCGGTCCTGGCGGGGGGCGACCGCCAAGGAACTGGGCATCCCCGCCTACATGATCTTCCATGACGCCACCCTGCGCGAGATCGCCACCCGAACACCGACGTCGCTCCCGGAGCTCGCGGCCATCAGCGGTGTCGGCGAGAACAAGCTCGCCAAGTTCGGGCAGCAGATCCTCGACACCCTCACCGAGGCCGAGAAGCCCAGCGGGACGGACCCTGCCGAACCGGAACCGACCGAACCGGAGGTGACCGAGCCGGAGCCGGCCTGACCTCGCCGCCGGGCGCGGCTCAGATCAACTCAGATCGGCTCGTGTCGGCGGATCTTCTCCTGCAGGCGGATCGTCGCCGGGCCCGGGGCCACCCGCAGTTCGCGGGCCAGCACCTCGGCGCAGGTACGGAACTGCAGCAGCGCCAGATGGGGCTGGCCCTGCCGGCTGTGGCAGCGCATCAGGCGGCGGTGCGCGTCCTCCCGGCACGGGTCGCGGTCGAGGATCTGCCGGCACAGCAACGCGCACATCGCGTAACGCCGGGTGCCGAAGTACAGCGAGCTGAGCTGGTCGAGGGCCTCAAGATGGGTCAGGCGGAACTGCTCCCGCGGCAGCACCATCCAGTCGTCGGTTCGCGTGCCGGCCAGGAAGTCGCCGCGGTAGAGCGCGACCGCCGCCTCCCACTCGGCCACCGCGTCGTCGTGGCGTCCCAGGTCGGTGAGCCGCCGTCCCGCCCGCACATGATGTTCGAACACGTCCGCGTCGACGGAGACCGCCACGTCGGGGGCAAGGCGGTAGATGCCGCGTTCGAACACCACGACCGGGCCTCGGGTCGTCTCCCGCAGCACCCGGCGCAGGCCGGAGACCGCGACCTGGAGGCTGTTACGCGCCGCGGCGGGATCCACGCCCGGCCAGAACGCCTCCATGACGACCTCGCGCACAGGCGTGTCCGCACGGTGCAACACCAGGTAGGCCAGCAGCGCACGCTGCCGTGAGCCCCAGCCCGCCACCGGCCGCCCGTTCACCGCGACCGACAGCGGGCCCAGGACATGGACGACCATCTCCGGCCGGGCGCAGCCGTCCATCGCGGCGTCGGCCGGACGGCGCTGCGTGACGACACTCAGGTCCACCGAACTCAGGTCCACCGACAACCCGGTCGCTGTCCGACCGCCCGCACCGGCCGGATCGCCACCTGCCTCGCCAGCCGCGGCGGCACCGGCCGCCGGGCCCGGTTCCTCCGCGAACCTCGGCGCGCTGAACGCCGTGGACAGGTGGGCGCGCAGCAACGCCATGGTCGCCTCCTCCGAACGGGCGAGCTCCGCCGCGGCCGCGGCATGCTCACGCCTGTCCCGGCGGAGGTCGACGACCCGCCGAACCAGCCGGTCCGCCTCGGCCACCATGGGCGATCCGCTGGCCGGTCCCGTCGGCACCGCCTTCACAGCGGCCTGGAAGAAACCCGCCGCGGTCTCCGGATCGCCGCCCAGCACATGGAGCCCGCCCAGATGCCAGGCCGCGGCGGCCTCCACCGTCGCGTCGCCGGACACCCGGGCGAGCGCCTCGGCCTGTTCGGCCCGGCTGGTCGCGCCAGCCAGATCACCGGTGATCGCGGTGAGCCGGCTGGCGGCGAGGAGCCGCCGGGAGGCCGCCTCGGGCGGCCCGTGCTCCCCGCGATGGCCGTGACGACCGTGCTGCCCCGACGCTCCGGACGGCCCGGGCAGCCCGGACGGCCCGGGCAGCCCGGGCAGCCCGGGTATCCCCTCCTGCCGGCGCGGTGCATCCTGCCGGCGCTGCCCGGCCGTTGCCGTCATGTCGAGCCAGCATCGGGCGAGATCTGTCCGGCCTCGGGAGAACGCGACGTGGGCGGCCGCGTCCAGCAGGACCGGTTCGGCCTCCAGGACATCGGCGGAAAGCCCGTCCAGCCAACGCCCGAGGGTGCCCCACTGACCACTGGCGATCATGTCGTCAGCCACCTGGCGCAGTGCCCACACCAGGGTCGGTTGATCGTCAAGGCCGGCAAGCAGCGGAATCGCGCGTTCGACGGCACCGCGCCGCAGCAGGCCGAGCGCGATCCCGCGCTCCGTGTCACGGTCCAGGTGGACATCGCCGGCGAGGGCGGCGGCCAGCGGCGCCTGCCAGACGGTCCGGATGCGCGACCAGCCGCCGACGAGTGGCTGGAACCAGGGCCCCTGGATCTTTCCGTACACGCGGTCGTGTTCGTGATCGTGGTCGTCCACCGCCGCATAGCCCACCCGCAGGATCCGGGCCAGGGCGCGGCGCGAGCCCGCGTCAACGCGGGACAGGGCTGTCTGAGCCACCGCTGTCAGTACCTCGGGCAGCGAGGAGGCACGGAAGACGCGGACGATCTCGCTGTCCGTGAGCGACGATCGGGCGAAGGCGAGCACGGCGCGGACGGCGGCGGACCGGCGCAGCAGAGTGGCGGCACGCCACCGCCACCGGCCGAGACCGGCAGGCAGGGCGACCGCGGGATCAGGCGCCTCCAACTGCGCAGCGGTGGGCACCCGGTCGGCTTTCAGCACACCGACGCCCGGCAGCGTCGCGTGCCCGATCACGACCCGCGGCGTCGCCGCCGGCAGTGCCGGGAGGACATGTCTGCAGGCCAGCTCCAGGGACGGACCGTGCGGGTCCACGCGGTCCGCGTTCTCCAGGACCAGCGCCGCGTCCGACGGGAGCTGGTCGGCCAGCACCGCTCCGAGGGCCTGGTAGAGCCCGTCCCAGCCGAAGATCGACCCCGGCCACGCACCGGACCGTGCCAGCAGCGCGGCGCCGAAGCCGGGTAGCTGGCGCCGCACCGCGGCCACCATCGTCATGAGCAGGGTCGCGGGGTCGCGGTCCTCAACACCGAGGCGCAGCCAGACCGGCCGCCGCCCCACTTCCGTCAGGGCTGTCGCCAAACCCTCGGTAAGCAGGCTTCCCGGTGCGGCCACAAGGACGGTAACGCCGCCGCGCGCCGCCTCCGTGAATACCGAATGCGTGGCCACGGCCTGGCCCGCGACGGGCTCCAGCATCTTGCTCGCAAGCATACGTCCCCCAGCTGCCCATCCCCCGGAAGCGCTGTCGAGCAGCAGGCAACATCTTTATCACCCGCGGATCAGAAATACTCCGTCTTTCCGCCGGCCTGGCGACGAGAGCAACCGTCCAGACGCCTGTGCCGGCCATGGTGCGCCACGGGGATGACCGTTTGTTTCCTGCGGCGACCAGGCTGCCGGGTTCCTGGCGCACCTCGCCATCGGCGACGACGAAGAACTCGCCACCCAGTAGCACGGGTGATTCCAGCTCACTGACCAGCGGTGATCGACCGACGGCACCCCCGACCCGGCCCCTTAACCAGAACGCGCCGAGCCTTAAGCCCGACCAGCAAGATCATTAATCGGGTCCGTTTAGACAGAGTGCATACCCGGCTCGCCCGGCGGCGAGCGACAACACCGACATGAGGGGACACCGAGCGGTGCCACGATCCGGAGAACCACAGGGAAAGATCGAGATCAGCGATGTCGTCCAGATCGCCGATGACAGTGGAATCAACCCGCCCAGCATCATCGAGCTGGGGGACCCGTTCAAGCTGTGGGTCGAGTTCTCGTTGTTGACCCCCGACCTCCATCTGCTCGAGGATTTCCTCAGCTACGAGGTCCGATACTGGGCGAACGCAGTCGACGCACCGCGCCCGCCGTATGTGATCGCGCCCCGTAAGGAGTCCACGGTCTTCGGGAGGCACGTCTATTCGCAGGCGGAGACCGAGCGGGAGATACCCGCCGGCAGCCTGCCGCCCGGCATCTACCAGATCGGCGCGTTCGTCAAGTTCACCCTGGTCAGCCCGGTCGCCGCCGAGCGTCGATTCCCGCTGGCGGCTGACACCGAGCCGCGCTACCTCCACATCTACGAGCCGTAGCCGACCCGTAGCGACGGTGACCTGCCTGGAGACCACGCGTCCCGGCCGCCGCCGCACCTTGGCGGCCGGGACGCGCCACAGCACGCCCCTGCGCGGCCGGCCTCCCGGCAGCCCCCACCGGCGCGCGAACACCGGAACAAGGGACGAAGCGCCGCACGAACGCAGGTGTGAACCCGCGAGGGCCCCGATGGCGCGAAATCACGGGCCTGGCGGTGAGAACGCCGGGCACCTGCCGGCCCCGACGATCTCCGATATCACCACAGGGCCCGCCTGAATGCGCGTCGAGTCTTTGCCCACAACCGCCACCGAACACGTCAGCGAGAATGACATGAGATATTCCGGTGAACAGCGCGATCCGACGGGGACCCGGACAGGCGAGACCCCCCTTCAGACCGGGTTTCCCGCAACGGACGACCCGGCAGGAGAACAGCACGCCGAGGGTCCGCAGACGTCCCACCCGCAGGCCGAAAGCGGCGGGGAACCGACCGGGGAGGGACAGCGTGAGGAAAGTTTCGTGCTTCGACTCCTGGTCGATGCGGACGGGGTCCGCAGCACCAGCATCCGCGCGGTGCGGGGGCAGGACGAAGCACGCTGGCCGTCCTGGCGGCCCGCCGAGCTGGTTACCTTTGTCGAATCCCAGCTGACAGGTCTCATCCGTCCGCCCAGGAGCGGAGATCGGACGAGCGCCGCGGTCGATATCCCCCAGATCGCACCGACCCACCTGGATCTCCTTGCCGAGGTCAGGCCGAGCTCGCCGACGGCTGGATCTCCCTTTGATGTCCGGCTCTTTCTACACGTTGGAGAAAGGCCGTCGCCACACCGGTCAGACCAGCTCGAATTCCGGGCCGTCGCCCGGGTGAGCCCGCTGACCAGATCCATGCCGCATTCTGGTGCGGCGTGTTCCAGCGCCCAGATCGGCGTCGGCCAGGAGATGCCGTCGCCGCTTCGCGCCCGCGGCACCGTGTCCGGAGCCGCGACGTCGATCCACCTGGCGGACTCGGGGCGCCCGGCCGGCCGATACCAGGTTGACGCGGTGGTCACAGTTCATATCCCTGGGGTCCGCCGCCCGGTCGGACTAGCCGGCATCGTCCCGTTGCATTTCGACGTCTTCGAGGGTTGATATAGCGAAGATGGTCAGCCTGCCTGATCCGCACCCGGAGTATCCAGGAGGCCGTCGGACCTGACACCCACACCACACCCAACGACGGTGACGGGCGCGGACGCGGTGCCGCGACGTGCGGGCCACGCGGCGGGCCGGACACCTCGGGAGGCGAGATGTCGGATGCGAGGCCGTCGGATGCAGCCACTACCTGGCCGTCTACCGGTTCGCCTGCTCGTTCGCCTGCCCGTTCGTTCGGACCCCACCATCCTGGGCGGCTTTTGCACGTGCACCTGCACACACGGGTCGGCGGAGTCCGTCTTTACGCACCGCGACCCTTCGGAGTACCCGGACGAATCAAACCGAAAACATCGGAAACACACCGGAGCATCAGGGAGATGATCGCCAAAAGTCGCAGTTGAACATAAACGAGACTTTCTGGTTGCATAGCCTCCCAACGGGGCCACCGGAGGCGGCTGGTTCCCAGACCCGACGAGAGTTGTGGGACGCGATGACGACGCGGGCACGAGATCTGCTCAACCGATCACGCGCGCTCCTGGGAGCATCCCGCGACAGCACCACCGATCGGCCCGCCCTCGAGGACGCGCCGAGCCCGCCCACGCGCGAGGCGGCTCGCAGCGAGCCCACCATCGTCTCAGCGGTGGCCCCGACCCGGCCCGGCATCCGGGCTGTCGGGCTCGAGCGGCGCGCGCTCCCGAGTACAACGGTCTCCCCCGGACTCGCCGCGACGGCGCCCGAGCCACCCGCGACATCCCGGCCGCCCACAGCGTCCGAGCCGTCCACCACCGCCGAGGTGCTCTCCGCGATCTGYGCGGACATCGCGCTTCGTGACCTCAACCTCGTCGATCTTCTGCTCTCCCAGCTCGAGGAGATGGAGAGTGCGGAGGAGGACGCCGACCGGCTGGCGGAGCTGTACCGACTCGACCACCTCGCCGCCCGGCTGCGCCGCAATGCCGAGAACCTGCGCGTGCTCGCCGGCCACGATGCCAGCGAGGACGCCGCCGACAGCACCGCTTTCGTCGATGTCGTGCGCGCGGCGATGTCCTCCATCGACCATTTCTCCAGGGTCACGATCGGCAAGGTGGTCTCGCTCGGCATCATCGGGTTCGCCGCTGAGGACCTTGGGCGGGTCCTCGCCGAACTGTTGGACAACGCGACCAAATCGTCCCCGCCCACCACGCCGGTGCGCGTCGGGGTCCATCTCACCGAGACCGGCAGCGCCCTGCTGCGGGTCGAGGACGAAGGCATCGGCCTGCCCCCGGAACGGCTCGAACAGTTCAACACGCGGCTGGCCGAGGAGCCCGTCCTGGATGACGACGCCGTGYGGCACATGGGTCTGGCCGTGGTCCACCGACTGGCGATTCGGCACGGCCTGCGGATCTGGCTGGACTCCCGCCAGCCCCACGGTACGACCGCCTCAGTGCTGATTCCGTCCGGGCTGGTCTGTGAGCTCCCCGAGGGCAACTGGTCAGGCACTCAGACGGTGCGCAGCCGTGAGGAGGCCGATTCCGATCGCGGGCGCCCCGAACCTCCCGGCGCCACGCTGCCCGCACCGCACAGCAACGCGTTCCGACTGTCGGCCCTGCGCCGCGCAGCCGGGATGGGAAACACAAGTCAGGGCACGGAGCAACGGCAACCGCCATCGACGCTGTTCGGTGGGGCGGCGAAACCGACGTCTTCGGACGCCACCACGGCTACCGGGCCCGTCCCGAGCGCGGGTGACGGCGCAGGCCTGCCCGCCGGCCCGCCACCCCCGCATGCTCTGACGGACGGGACGACCGCGACCGGTCTGCCTCGCCGCGTATCCCGCAGCCTGCGAAACCCGGCGAGCCCCCCGGCCGGTGCCGCGGCGCACCCTGCCGCGGCCGACGTGCCGGCAGCGGACGCACCAGCACCGCAGACGGCGGCGAAGTCCACAGCTGCCGAGTCCACTGCTGCCGAGCCCACGGATGCGGATGCGGGCACAGCGACGACGGACCTGACAACGACCGACCCGACAACGACCGGATTACCGATCGACACAGACGCACCTGGCGTGCACGAGCACGGTTCGAACGAATCCGATCCGGACAGGAACAAGCTGGACGGCAACGAACCCGGCGACACCCGCGTCAACGGCACCAGGCTGAACAGCTCCAAGCTCAACGGCACCAAGCTCGATGGAACGAAGCTCAACGGCAGCGGACCCCGTGGCCACGAGCCCAACGCTTCCGACTCTGACTCACCGGCGGCTCGCACCGAACGCAGAGCCGCCGACCACGCGAGACTGCTCGCGGATCTCGACGCCTTCACCGAAGGCGAACGGACTGCGCACAAGCACCAGCGAGGGGAAAAGGACCTGTGACGGATCAGATCCACCGCCCGGCGGACTTTGATTTCCGCTGGTTGATCAACGACTTCGTGGGCAAGGTCCATGGCGTCACCCATGCCCTGATCCTCTCCGCGGACGGGCTGTCCCTCACCGCCTCCGACGGCGTCTCGTCGGCGGAGCGCGACCAGCTCGCGGCGATCGCCAGCGCCATGATCAGCCTTGCCCGCAACAGCGCCCAGCTGTTCTCGAAGGGCACCTGCGAACAGATCATCGTCCGCCTGACCGGTGGCTACTTCCTGTTCATGGCCATCAACGACGGGGCCGGCCTCGCGGTGCTGACCGGACCGGACTGTGACATGAAGGTGGTCGCCTACGAGATGACCCAGTTCGTGCTGCACGCCGGCCACGCGCTCACCCCGGAGCGGCGCGCGGATCTGCGTCGGGTGCTGGTGGCGCCCCAGATGCCGAGCCTGAGCTGAGCCGGGCGGGTCACGAGCCGGGAACGCCCGACATGACGACCAGTTCCGCTGGCGGCGCGCGGAACGAACCGGGACCGGAGAAGAAGCAGGGCTCGCGGAGCCGACGGATCCGCCCGTACGCCCTCACCGGCGGCCGTACCCGGACGCAGCACCCGTTGCTGATGGAGACGATGGTCTCCGTTCCGCAGTACAACCCGGCGCTCAGCGAATCCCTCATGCCCGAGTCCCGGGTGCTCTACGAGCGGGCGCGGGGGCGGCTCTCGATCGCCGAGCTGTCCGCGCTGCTCTCGATCCCCCTCGGGGTCGTGCGCGTCCTGGTCGGTGATCTCGCCGCGCAGGGAGCGGTCCTCCTCCATCCCACCGCCGACACCTTCGACCATGATCACACCGTGTTGGAGAGGATCCTCAGTGGCCTGCGCGAGCTCCCCGCCTGACCCACCGCCGGCCGTAGGCCGGTTAGGCACCGCAGGTCCACCGGCTCCCGCGACCACACCGACGGCTGCGGCCCAGGAGGCGTCGACCACCAGGCCGCCTGCACCGGAGGACATGTCCCAACCGCCGGCCATTTCAGCCAAGATCGTGATTGCCGGTGGATTCGGAGCCGGYAAGACCACGCTCGTCCGCTCGGTCTCCCAGATTCCGCCGCTGAGCACGGAAGCGTGGTTGACCGAGGCCAGCGAGGACATCGACGACCTGTCGTGGAGCGAGGCCAAGAGCACCACGACCGTGACCATGGACTTCGGCCGCATCTCGCTGTACCCGGATCTGATTCTCTATCTCTTCGGCACGCCGGGGCAGCCACGCTTCTGGTTCCTGTGGGACGACCTGTCCCGCGGCGCGCTGGGCGCCATCGTCCTCGTCGACAGCCGCCGCCTGGACGAGTCCTTCACCGCGCTGAACTACTTCGAGAACGACTCCGAGCTGCCGTTCATCGTCGCGATCAACCGCTTCGACGGCAAACTGTGGCACGAGGTTCCCGACGTCCGGGAGGCACTGGGCCTGCGGCCGGAGGTCCCGCTCGTCACCTGTGACGCCAGGGACTCCGGCTCGACCGCGCAGGTTCTGCGCGATCTCGTCGAACACACGATGTCGCTCACGACGGAGTAGTCCACCGCGGCGGAACACCGAATCCGGCCCCGGCACCGCCGTCGCCAGCACCGAGCACCGAGGATCGCTGGCAGGCCTGCCGGCCTGCCAGCGGTTCAACCCGCGACCGTCAGAGGTTGATCATGTGGCCGGCGAGGCCGTGGATCGCCTCCTGCAGGGCCTCGCTGAGGGTCGGGTGGGTGTGCACGTTGCGCGCGAGCTCGAACGCGGTGAGGTCCCACTTCTGTGCGAGCGTGAGCTCCGGCAGCAGTTCGGAGACATCCGGGCCGATCAGGTGGCCGCCGAGCAGCTCCCCGTACTTCGTGTCGGAGATGAGCTTGACGAATCCGCTGGCGTCGCCGAGACCGTGCGCCTTCCCGTTCGCGGTGAAGGGGAACTTCGCGACCTTGATGTCGTGCCCCTCCTCCCGCGYCTGCGCCTCGGTCAGGCCGAAGCTCGCGACCTGGGGCTGGCAGAACGTGGCGCGCGGCATCATCCGGTAGTCGCCGAGCGTCTTGGTCTCGGCGCCACCGATGGCCTCCGCGGCGACGACACCCTGCGCCTCGGCCACGTGGGCCAGCATCAGCTTCGCCGTCACGTCACCGATCGCGTAGATGTGCTCGACGTTGGTGCGCATGTAGTCGTCGATCGCGATCGCGCCGCGGTCCGTCAGGGCGACGCCGGCGTTCTCCAGGCCGAAGCCCTCGACGTTCGGCGCGAACCCGATGGACATGAGGACCTTGTCGACCTCGAGCGAGCCCCGGGCACCGTCCTTGCCGGTGTACTCCACCGTCACCGACGAGCCGTTGTCCTTGACCGTCTCGACCTTGGTCGACGTCAGGATCGGCACGCCCAGCTTCTTGTACTGACGCAGGATCTCCTTGGAGACGTCGGCGTCCTCGTTGGGCAGGGGGCGGTCGAGGAACTCGATGATGGTGACGTCGACACCGTAGTTGCGCAGGACGTAGGCGAACTCCATACCGATCGCCCCAGCACCGACGATCGCCATCGAACGCGGGAGTTCGCGGGTGAGAATCTGCGTCTCGTAGGTCACGACGTTGTCGGACAGCTCCACGCCGGGCAGCAGGCGCACCCGCGAGCCGGTCGCGATGATCACGCTGTCGAAGGTCACCTGGTCGCTGCCACCACCGGAGAGCGCCACGTCAAGGGTGTTCGGGTCACGGAAGGTGCCACGGCCGGTGTACTCCGTGATCTTGTTCTTCTTCATCAGGAAGTGCACGCCCTTGACCCGGCCATCCGCCACCTGGCGGCTGCGGTCGAACGCGGCGCCGAAGTCGAAGCTCACCTCCCCGGAGATACCGAAGGTCTTGGCCTCGTGGGCGAAGAGGTGGGCCAGCTCGGCGTTGCGCAGCAGCGCCTTGGAGGGGATGCAGCCGACGTTGAGGCACACGCCGCCCCAGTACTTCTCCTCGACAACGGCGACCGACATCCCGAGCTGCGCCGCCCGGATCGCGGCGACGTAGCCGCCGGGCCCGCCACCGAGGACAACCAGATCAAAGTGCGCTGCCATAGGTCCACCCTACGATCACATCGGACGCCGGTTCGTCGCGCGGCGCGGAGATTTCAACCACGCATGCTGCCAGCGCCATTCCAGTCACCCACAGATGGGCCGGCTGACGCACGAGGCATCACCGCGTATCCTCGTGTGATCGTTCCGGTCAGGCCGGACGGACTTTTCGTGCCGCACCGCCCGATATCACTCGCAACGGCTCGTGTCGCCCGTCCAGCGCGGCGGCCGTGACGGCGTCCGCCGGCAGGCCGACGAGGATGCGCAGGTCGTCGTCGGCGGGCAGCTCCAGCGTCTCGACGGCGAGGTTCAGCGGACCGGCCGTGGGATGCGACAGGCGGACGACACCGCTGGCCGTGGGAAGGCCGGTCAGCGCGGTGATCCGGGCACCGAACGCCGTGCCGGCGGTGAGGGTGAGCTCGTCGGCGAGCGCCGCCACGTACCTGTCCGCGCGGAACGGACCCTGTTTGAGCGCCGCCACCATCTCGTCGGCGGCACGGCTCCAGTCGGGCAGCACGGAACGGGCCCGGCTGTCGGTGAAGACGAAGCGCGCCACGTTCGGCACCTCACCCACCTCACCCACGCCGCTGACCGCGACCGCACCGCTGGCCGCACCCGCACCCGCACCCGCACCCGCACCCGCACCGTCGCGGTCGCCAGGGCTGCGCCAGCCGTCCAGCAGACCGGTCGGGCGGGCCAGCCGCTCGAACGCCACAGTGCAGGCCACAACGTCGGTCACCCGGTTCAGCACCACGGCGACGGTGGGGTCCAGGCGTTCCAGCAACGCCCGCAGGGCCGGCCGGAGCGCGGAGGTCGGTGCCGCGCCGCCCCGGCAGGTGAAGCCCGCCGTGGTGCCCTTGCTCAGCCGGTAGAGATGGACGCGCTCGCGCGGGGTGAGCCCGAGGACATCAGCCAGCGTGGACAGCACCGCCGGGGACGGATGCCGGTCGCGCCCCTGCTCGAGCCGGGTCACGTATTCGACGCTGACCCCGGCGAGGGTGGCCACCTCGGAACGACGCAGCCCCGGGGTACGGCGCCGCGGGCCGACCGGCAGCCCGAGCTCGGCCGGGGACACCGCCTCCCGCCGGGCGCGCAGGAACGTGCCCAGCTCGTTTCCGTCCACGATCCGAACGGTAACCCGGAGACGGTGAGCTGATCGTGGCTCTGCCACTACCAGTCTCGGCCAACCTCGGGCACTACCAGTCTCGGGCACTACCAGCCTCGGCGCGGCCTTCCGGCGCTGGCGGGCCGCTGGCAGCGTGACCGGCGTCCGATCAACAGGCCTTCGTCGAAGGAGCCGGGCAGATGTCCGAAGAGACCCTGGATCTTGCCGTGATCATCGGAAGCGTGCGGGAGGGGCGGTTCGGCCCCGTCGTGGCGCGGTGGTTCGTGGAGCAGGTGGAGCGGCATGGCAGCTACAACGTCGATCTGATCGACCTCGCCGACTTCCCGCTTCCACTCGCGCTGCCCGCGACGCCGCCGGCTCTTCAACCGGACCTCACCCGCCCGCCGGCCATGGCGGAGCTGACCCGCCGCCTCGACGCGGCCGACGCCTACGTCATCGTGACGCCGGACTACAACCGCAGCTACCCCGCGTCGATCAAGGCGGCGATCGACTGGTACTACGAGCAGTGGCAGGCCAAGGCGGTCGGATTCGTCGGCTACAGCGGTGCCAGCGGCGGGCTGCTGGCGATCGAGCATCTGCGGCAGGTGCTCGGCGAACTGCACGCGCACACGCTGCGCGACCACGTCTCGTTTCCCCGGTACTACGAGCTCTTCGACAGTTCGGGCACACTGATCAACCCGCGGGAGCCGGAAGCCGCCGCGAAGGTCCTGCTCGACGAGCTCAGCTGGTGGGGCACCGCCCTGCGTGATGCCCGCCGCACCCGCGCGCGGATCTGATCAATCCGGGTGGTGCCGGCACCGGAGGATCGACGGCCGGTTCCGATCAGACGGGCGGTTCCGATCAGACGACCAGCGCTGACCGGAGGACCAGTGCCGATCGGAGGACCAGTGCCGATCGCCTGACCCGGCCGGGCCGTTGCTCCCCGCCCCACCCTTCCGGGCGACCTGTCGGGGTGGCGGACGTCGCGATGCCCACCCGCTGACCAGGCCGAGGCCGGTCGCCCCGGCCCCCGCTGTCCGCTGCCCGACACCTGCACTCCCCGCAGGTCGTGGGCCTGTGGCTGGCCAACCGGGCCCGCCGTCACCAGCTCTGTTCGGCGCCCCGACGGGGGGTGGGTGCAGGTGGAACCGGAGCTACGCCACCCGCACGAACAGGCGGTTGGCCCGGTAGGCGCCCATAAGATGCGGATGACTGCTTTAAACCCATTTCTGATGACATGCCGTTGTCGATGACCGGATGACCTGGTCGTTCCCGACGACGATGTGATGTATCGATTTGGGCGCGGCCCCGGAAGGGGGACGATGAACAACACACCGCCAAGCGCGATCGGGATCGGTCCAGGCGAGCCGGCAGGGCACGCCAGTCGGATCGAACCCGTGCGCGATGCGGTGTTTACCCCGCTGACACCGCATGATCCGCACAGCGTGAGCCGATATCTGCTGCGGGCAAGGATCGGCGAGGGCGGCATGGGCGCGGTGTACCTGTCGTACACCCCGGGGGGGCGCCCGATCGCGCTCAAGGTCGCGCGCCCGGAGCTGGCGGCCGATCCCGACTTCCGCAGCCGGTTCGCGAAAGAGGTCGCGATCGCGCGCCGGGTGCAGGGCCCCTACACGGTTCCCGTCATCGACGCCGACCCCGAGGCCCTGCGCCCGTGGATCGCCACCGCCTACGTCGCCGCGCCGTCGCTGGCGGTCGCCGTCGTCCGGCAGGGCGCGCTGCCCTCGGCGACCGTGCTCATGCTGATCGCCGGCGTGGCCGAGGCGCTGCAGTCCATCCACCGGTCCGGTGTGATCCACCGTGACCTGAAACCCGGCAACGTCATCCTCGCCGACGACGGCCCACGGGTTATTGATTTTGGTGTCGCGCGGGCCATCGAAACCTCGACCGCCGCTATGACCCAAACGGGTGTACGCATAGGAACACCCGCATTCATGTCACCGGAACAGGTTCGCGGAAAGCAGATCGATGCCGCCGGCGACGTGTTCGCGCTTGGTTCGACCGCCTATTACGCGCTGACGGGACGACCGCCGTTCGGATCCGACGCCGCGGTTTTTCACCGCATCGAGCACCAGCAGCCCGACTGGGAGCACTGCCCGGACAACGTGCGCGAGGTCCTCTCCCGCTGCCTGGCCAAGGATCCCGCGGAGCGGCCGACGTCCACCCAGGTCATCGAGCTGTGCCGGTCGGCGATCACCGACGACCTGTACCTCCAGACCGGGGGTGGCTGGCTGCCGCCGACGGTGGCGGCCGAGGTCACCCGCTACCGGATCTCCACGGTGCCGTCGCCGTCGACGACCATGCTCGCGACGCCTCCGTCGATGTTCCAGTCGGCGCCGACCGGTGCTCCGGATGCCATGGACGCCCTGGGCACGCCGTTCCCCAGTGAGCCCTCCCCCACCGATCTGATCGCGGGACCGCACCCCGCCTCCGCGCCGGCGGCTCCGGTGCCAGCAACCGCGCGGCCCCATCACTCGCCACGCGCCCTCGGCTCGGCCGGCGCGCCGCGGGCGCTCAACGCGGCGCCGGTGCCGCGGGCCCTGTGCGCGCCTCGGGTGCCCAGGGCGCTGGAGGCCGCGAGCGCCCCCGCGGCTCTCACCGCGGGCTCCCCGGCTCCGCCGGACGTCTTCAGCTCCCGGGACCCCGACAGTGCCACCAGCGTGGCCGCGGCGACCGCACGGGTTCCCGCCCACCTGCCAGGGCCAGCGGCAGCCGCGAGTACGGCGGCTGCGTTCGGCGCGGGAGCAGAGGCAGGGGCGGGAGCGGGGCCGAGTGGATCCGCGGCCCCGCCGCCATCGGCGGCGTCGACCGCATCGGCCCGGTCGGTACGTCCGGCCAGCAGCACCGGCGACTCGGACAGCTCGGGCCGCTCGGACCGCTCGGACGACGGCGGCTCGGGCAGTTCAGGCAACTCCGGAGGCTCGGGCAGCTCCGGAGGCTCAGGGCACGTCTCGAGCCACGGAACCGGAGGAAGCGGGGGCGAAGCCGAGGCCGAGGCCGACGCAGGGGCGTCCCGGCGGCTCCGGCGACGGCGTCGGCGCCGGCTCATCACCTTCCTGATGGCCGTGCTCGTCATCGTCAGCGCGGTGTTCGTCTGGGTGCTGTCGAAGCCCATGGGCGGCGGTGAGCCCGTGGCCCTGGTGGTCACACCGTCACGGGAGAACGCGGCGGCCGACGGCACCCGGGTATCCCCGGCGAGCTCCGCAGCCGCCCGGGACGCCGAGGAGCCATCGGACCCCGAGGGATCGTCAGACCCGGAGGAGACACCGGACCCGCGGACCTCGGCCGACGCTGCCGCTGGCGCCGGTCCGGTCCGGGCGGTGCGGACGTCGCCGCCCGCCGTCCAGCCACTCGGATGCCCCGCCAAGCCCGTCACCAGGGTGAACAGTGACGGATTCGGCGTCCTGACCAAGGTCGGCGACCTTCGCGAGGGCCCGGCCGGGAGCTGCGACAGCCTCGGCACCTTCGTCCGCGGCCGGAAGTTCTGGCTGTGGTGCAACGTCGTGACGAAGTCCAACGAGGTCTGGTGGTGGGCACGGCTCGACGGGACCGAGACCTCGGGCTGGATCCGTGCGGACACGATGAAGATCACCTACGCCGACGACAACGACGACGCGAAGGTCGTCGTCTACAGCTGCGACGGCAAGCCCACCACACGCTAGCCCGGCGTGCCCGCCCCGGACTGCAGCCCTTGCTGTCGGACAGGAGCTGAGGATCGTGGTCGCCGGAACGACCGAAATCCTCACGTCCTGCCCGCAGCAAGCAGGCGGGCCCAGGAGAGCAAGCAGGCAGGCCGAAGAGGCAGCCCGGAGCCACGGCTCAGGCCGCGGTCGACTGGTCCGCCCGGGACCGGCCCGCGGCGGCCGGCAGCTCCACCGCGAGCAGCGCGACGTCGTCGCTGAGGGTGGAGCGCGTCCAGTTCTGGACCTGCCGAACCAGGTCGTCGAGGCAGGCCTCGAGCGGACGGTGCTGGCCCAGTGTCTGCCCCACCGCCGACGGCAGCGGGAAGAACTCCCGCGACTCGGCGCTGCGGGCCTCGGCGATCCCGTCGGTGTAGAGCAGCAGGCGGTCACCTGCTTCCAGCGCGAAGGACGTCAGCGCGACGTCGCCGGCCAGCAGCCCCAGCGGTGATCGCCGGCCGACCGGGGTCAGCGTCGTCGTGGTCTCACCGCGCACCAGGAACGGGTCGGGATGCCCGGCGTTGACCAGATCCAGCTGGCCGTCGCGGATCTGCAGCACGACGGCGGTGACGAAGTCGTCGAAGCCGCTGACGTCGGCGACCTCCTCGTCCAGATCGGTCAGCACGGTTTCGATGTCGGGCCGGTGCTTGGCGACGAGCCGGAAGCAGCCCAGCACGCGGCTGGCGATCCGCACCGCGTCCAGGCCCTTGCCGCGGACGTCCCCGACCAGCAGCCGGGTACCCCAGGGGCTGTCGACGACCTCGTACAGGTCGCCCCCCACCATCGCCTCGGCGGCGGCGCTCTCATAACGGACGGCGAGCTGCAGATCACCTGCCGCGGTCGGCGCCATGGGCAGCACCGCCCGCTGAGCCACCTCGGCCACCCGGGTCACGTTCTGCAGCTTCACCTCGCGCTGCGTGTTGTACCGGCTGACGAAGACGGCCATCACACCGCCGACCGCGATGCCGGTCAGGCGCACCAGCTGCGCGGCCAGACCGCCCTCGTTGACGGTGAACAACTCGTCGTGGATGCCGATCAGCACGCTGGCGGCCAAGGCCAGGGCCGCGTAGACCGTGGTGAGGAACGGGCCGGAAATCGTCGCCGCGAGCAACGGGGAGAGCACGGTCAGCTCCAGGATCGTCCAGCCGTTGCTGGCCAGCTGCAGAACGACGATCGCCACGAGCATCAGCAGCGGCGCCAGCCGCATCGCCCACCGGGCCGCGGGCCGGTCGTTGCCCCTGGGCGAGGAGGACGGGCTCACCGCGACCGCGCCACGACGCCGGAGCGCCCCGCGACGCCGGTCAGCGCGGGCCAACCCGGCCACCCCGCACTGCCGCGCTCAGATCCACCTTTTCCCTGTTCCCAGCCCCTCCCAGCCCGAACCCCGCACCCCAGCGACGCGCCCAGCACGAACTACTCTGGCCGGGCACCCGTGACCTGGAGGCTCGCGGCCTGGAGGCTCGCGGCCTGGACGCCGGCTCGGCTCAGAGCTCGGGCAGCAGCCCCGCCGGGTGGATCTGAGCGAGCAGGAGCAGCACCAGCAGGACGGTGACCGCACGGAACTCGCGCACGGTCAGGTCGTGCTCACCCACATGGTCTCGCCGCCCCGTGTAACCCGCGAAATACCACTTCATGACGGTCGCGCCGGAGCCCGCGACCGCGAGCACGAGCACCGCCGCGAGCAGCACGAACCAGGTGCCGACGCCGTCGAGGACCAGGTCCTCCCAGACGAATCCGATGGTCGCCGGGTAGCCGACCGCGGTGAGGCCGAACAGCAGGAAGGCCACAGCGAGCCGGGGCGTCCGCGCGAAACAGCCGCCTGGGCCGACCAGCGCCATCGGGCCGCGCCGCGCCTCCGTCGCGGCCGCGATCATGACCGCACCGCCGGTCGCGACCGCGCCGACCTGCCAGGCCAGCACCGCCCCCACCGCGGCGACACCGGGATCACCCGCCGGCCCGTGCCCCGCCGTCCCGAACACCGAACCGGCCAGTGCCCCGCAGCTGACCACTCCACTCAGTGCCAGCCCAACCTGGGCGAGCGCGGTGCGGACGTCGCGTGCCACCAGGCCGAGACCCGCCCCCAGCAGGGCGGTCACCCCACTCGCGGCGACGACCAAGCCGGCCCAGGCCTGCCCGTGCAGCAGCCGCGCGACCTCCGGCAGCAACAGCAGACCGGACGGACCGGCCGTGAACGCGACGAGGAGACCGGGCGGCAGCGAACCCGCGGGAGCGCCGTTCCCGACCGGAGAGCCGTACCAGGCGCGAGAGCCAGGCCCTGCGACAGAACCAGGCCCTGCGACTGAGCCAGGCCCGACGGCAGAGCCAGGCCCTGCGGCTGAGCCAGAACCTTTGGGAGAGCCGGATCCGACGAGGCAGCCGTGCCACAGATGCAACGGCACCAGGCATTGCCGGACACCGACGCCGAACGTGACCAGCACAGCCGCGGCGGTCGGCCCGAGCGGCCCGAGCGGCAGCCCCACGGCGCACGCGCCAACCCCGAGCAGATGGTGCAGCCCGAACACCCGCGCCGGCCCGGCCCCGGACGGATCGGCCTCATCGACCAGCTCACGCCATACGACCACGGCGGACAGCGCCCACGAGGCCAGCGCCGCGCCGGGCCCGTCGGACGCGGTCGCGGCGGTGCCGCAGGCCAGGACGAGCAGCGTCCGGGCGAAGGTGCGCGGTGAGTGTGACGTCCACGGCGAGTCGGACGTCACCGGAGCGAGGGCGGTGGCGGCGAGCCCGGCGAGGCAGGTGACGAACGGCATCCACCGCCCGCTCCCCGGCGCGAGCAGCACGACCCCACCGGCCCCGCCCGGCCAGGCACCCAGCCGCTCGGCCAGCATCGCCACGGCGATGACGCCCAGCGCGACGGCGACGCACCAGGTCGCGGTGGCCCGGGCAGCCGGCGGATCAGGGCTCCGGAGCACCGCGACCGAGCCACCGAGCAGGCCGATCGCGACCAGAAGCGGCGTGACCGCCAGGATCACCACGGCCCTCCGGAGCGGGGACGGACGGGACGGACGTCGGTGGGAAACCGGGGCGGCTCGTCCAGGTGGCGCGCCGGCCGAGTGCCGCCACCGGGCCCGTCGTTGCGGGCCGTCAGGCGACGCGACGACGGGGCGTCGGGCCTCCGGGGCCGCAGGCCCGGCCCACGACCGCCGGTGCTGTCGGACGCCGGCCCACCCGCACGGTCCGCCGCCGCACCGTCCGCCGCCGCGGGATCCGCCGATGCGGGCTGCGCCGATGCGGGCTCTGCCAGCGCAGGCTCCGCGAGCGCACCGTGCGACGCGGGACGGTCCTCGCCGACGACGTCCACCGGCTCGGCGACACCGCCGGCCTCGATGTCATCCGTGGGCGCGACGCCACCCGTGGGCTCGATGACGCCGGCGTCGGTTGGCCGGCCGGCCGCGCCGAGGGACGTCATGGGCATCTCCGTGGTACCCGCGTCCACGATGCCGTCGTCGATGCTGTCCTGGGTGATGCTGTCCTGGGTGATGCCGGCCTGGGTGATGCGGTCCTGCGGCGTGGTGTCCGGTGCGGCGCTGGCCGGGCTCGGAAGCTGGCGGGCGAGGTCCTCGGCCGCGGGCCGCGGCACCGGCAGCCGCGGCGGTGTGGACGGCCGGGTCGTTTCAGGGACGGCCAACGGCTCCCCGGGCCGGGAGACCGCCGCCGGACCTGCCTGGCTGGGAATCCGTCGGGGCAGCGCGGTCAGGCCGGGCAGGTCGGGCAGGTCGGGGGCGTAGGTGTCCGCGCCGTAGGGGCCTGATCCGTCCTGGGCCCGCTGGCCGGTGCGCCGCGGTGCCGTGGGATGGTCCGCGTCGGCCCCGTCCACCGAACCCGCGTCCGCATCAGCGACAGGAGCGGAGCCGGAACCAGAAACCGGGCCTCCCTTCGCCTCCGGACGAAGCCCGACCTCGGCCTCGCCTTCGGGCTCGGGCTCGCCTTCGGGCTCAGGCTCAGGCCCAGGGCCGAGCCCGGCCTCGTTCACGCCGGCTGTAGCGACAGTCGGCAGTGTTTCCATCGTCGCCCAGGGCCACCAGTCGCCGTGGACTGGCTCCGTCGACGCGGCCGGCGCCCACGACGCTCCGCCGCGAGGCGGGCCCGCCGCGGCAGCCACGAACCCGGAAGCGGGGCCGAATCCGGAGCCGGCGCCCGGCCCTGCTCCGGTCCCCGGCCGCGCCACGGCCTCGGACCTTCCACCGATCACCTCCACGGCCTGCCGCTGCCAGCGGTCTATCGCTGTCAGCGCACGCGCGGCCGCACCTCCGACCTGGCGAAGCACCACGTCTGCGTCTCCCCTCTCGAACGCGTACCGGTAGAGCCGGGGCTGCCATCGTGCGGGCACGATCGCCATGTTTCGTCCCGGCCCGGAAGCGGATGTCGGGGCACCACGCTGTGCCTGCTCCAGGCGCTGGCTGTCACGCAACGCGCTGGGTGAACGAAGGATCTGAGCACAGCGCAGCGTCGCGTGGACGAGGGTGTGCGTCAGGGCAAGGGTGTGCAGGCCCAGTCCGATCTCGGCGACGATCAGCCCGACCTGGGTCATCGACCCGTAGGCCAGCRCACTTTTGACGTCGCTCTGGGCCCGGCTGACAACCGCGGCGTGCAGGGCGGTGAGCCCGCCGACGACGACCAGTGCCAGCCGCGCGAGCGGGGTGTGATCGAGCAGCGGGTCGGCGCGCAGCAGGAGGTAGGGGCCCAGGTGAACCGACACCGCCCCGTAGAAGACCGCACTGGACGGCGTCGGCCCTTCCATCGCGCGCGGGAGCCAGCCACCGACGGGCACGAGCGCGGACTTGCCCAGCACGGCCAGGAGCAGCAGAAAGGCCAGGGCCGGCGCGTGCGCGAGCACCGCCGGGGCTGCCAGCACACCGTCCCAGCCGTGGGTGTGGTGCTCCGGCCCGCCGCCACCGCCGGCACCGCTCGCGCCGCCCGCGGTGCCGCTCGCGAGGTGCCCGAGCCAGACCACCGCGACGAGCAGCCCGGCGTCACAGGCCCGGTAGGTCAGGAAGGCCCGCAGCCCGTGGCGCACCGGCGCCGGCCGTTCGGCGAAGAAGGCGATGAGCAGGGCGGAGGTGAGTCCGACCAGTTCCCAGCCGAAGTACAGCGTCGGCGGGTCACCGGCCAGGACCACCAGTTCCACCGCGCCGCCGAACAGGAGCAGCAGCAGGTGGAAGCGGGTGAAGCCGGGCTCCCGATGCAGGTAGCGGGCGGACACCGCGCCGGTCAGGCCGACGAGGGCGGCCGCGACGAGCGCGAAGGGTGCGGACAGCGGGTCCGCGCTCAGATGCCAGGTGAAGCTGTGGTCAGCTGTGCCGAACCAGGGGCCGACGGCCGCGTCCACGGCCTCGCCGCCGCTGACCGCCACCGCACCGGCGAGCACCAGGCAGGCGAAGGTCACCACGCTGAACGAGGTGGCGACAACCGTGGTGGTCACCCGTTCGGAGCGGATCCGTCCGAACCACATCAGGCTGCCGAGAAGGACGACGGCCGCCCCGGGCACGGCAACCGCCAGGACCAGGGTCGCGGGCAGGAGCCCGGCGCCGAAACCGCCGCTCATGGTCCGTCCGGCCTGTCCGGGAAGGGGGCGTCAAGCCACCGTGACGGCAGCCGCGGCTGCTCCGGGATGTCCGCCCACTGCTCCGACGACAGCAGCTCCGGCGACGGCCGCTCCGACGACAGCCGCTCCGACGACAGCTGCGGCGACGGCGCCTGCGCCGGGATGTCCACCCGTGCTGGTTCACACGCCGCGAGCACGTGTGCGGGCGGCAGGTGATCGCGCTGTCCGGCGTAGTAGTGCTCCGACCGGGCGACCACCGGGAGGCGCAGGCTCTCCGGCCGGTGTGGTTCGAAGCGGCCGTCGACATGGAGCCAGGTCCGCGGCGAGTGCGGGTCCCAGGCCGCGAGCTGGATCCAGCCGCCGTCGACGAGCCGACGCAGGTGCGGGTGCCCCCGCACGATGGACGCCAGCAGGTCGGGCTCCGCCTCCACGATCATCAGCAGCCGCATCGGCTCGTGGATCTCCACCGACTGCCAGGGCATGCCGGTACGCAGGTCGGAGGCGTGCCCGTCCATCACACCGACCAGGCCGCTGATGTTGTGGGGCAGCTTGGACCCGGCGCCGAAGCCGATCGGGTCCACCGCGCTGAAGTAGTACTCGAGGCTGATGCCGGCTCCGACCGGTGCGGTGGACAGCAGCAGCCGGCTGAGCACGGAGCCGTCGTGATCGGTCGTGGGGTCGTAGGAGACGAGGAACGACCGGCGGTCCATGTACAGCCCGCGGGTGCGGGAGCGCCGGCCGATCACACAGGTGGCGTTGGTGCTGTGCCCGTACTCCGGCCGCGACTGCGCGATGTCGGCCGACCGCCCCCGCACATGGGCGTGCGCGGTGTCGGCGGCGACGTCGGCGCCCACCGACTCGAAGCGTCGGCAGCGCTCGTGCGCGTCGAGTTGGACGGCCGCGCGCAGCGCCTCGGTCGCGGTGGCCAGCGCCGCCTGCGAAGCGGCCGGGACGAGGTCGGTGTCGTAGCAGGTCAGGGAGCCTTCGCAGGTGTCGTGGTGGCCTGCGACGAACCAGGTGTCCGGGCCGATCAGGCGACCGCGCCGGGCGAGCGCCGCCCGCACCCGTGGATGGTTCGCCATCGCGGCGAACGCCCGAGCGTTCGGGCCGCTGCGGCCGCCACCGGTCGCGCTGCAGTCGTACGCGGCCGCGTGCGGGTTGTTGACGCTGGACGATCCGTGCCCGATCACGAGGACCACACCACCGGTCGGCCCGGTCATCCCGATCGTCGTGAGCAGCGTGTCGACGATCTCCGTCATCTCGTCGACCGTGAAGCCGAGCCGCAGCGGACCCGCGCCCACACCGGGCACCAGCCCCGCGCCGCCCACCACCGCACCGGCACCGGCACCGGATTCGATCTCTCCGCCCTCGCTGGGCTCGACGGTCTCGACGGCCTCGACGGTCTCGACGGCCAGTCGAGTCCGCGGCCAGGGGCCGGGGCGGTCATGGGGGCACAGCATCCGGGCGCGTTCACCGACGGCCCGCGGGGCCACCGCACCGACGACCAACGGAACCAGCCGGGCCAGCCCGGCGACCGCGTTGTGGCCGGTCGGCCGACCGGATCTGCCGCGGGCGGCCGACAGGATGTGGTGGCGGTGGGCGTCACGGCGCCGGGTCTGCTGATAGGCGATCAGCTCCGCCTGGTCCACGGCCTGCTCGACGACCAGGTTGTGCGGCGTGACCGACACCGGGCACAGCGCCCGTGGGCGGACGTCGTCGAGTCCCTGGTAGGCCATGGCGACACCGAAGAACCCCGCCGCTCCGTACGTGCGCACCCACGGGTGGATCTCCTCCAGGTGCCGGCGCAGCGACTCCTCCCGTTCGTCCATGCAGAACACGRCCTGGAAGGCGGCCTCGGACGCGCCGCCAGCCTCGTGCACGGCATCGGCGCCGAGCCCGGCGTCGATCTCGGGGAAGCGGCGGTCGTGCGCGGTGAGCGCGTCGAGGATCTCGGTGCGGTAGCGCCGTTCATAGGCCAGGTGCAGCAGCCAGCGCCGTCGCCGGGAGCCGAGGTCCGCGACGGCACCCAGCCAGGCCCGGGCCCACCGCGGGTCCCCGAGCGCCTCGGTCTCGACGTCCATGATCTGCGCGAGCACGAACGCCTCGTAGACCAGCTCCAGATCGGGAGCGGGCCGATCGGGGACGGCCATATCGGGTGCGGCCAGATCCCGGTCGGGCCGGTCCGACCGGTCGGACCGGGCCTCGCCGGCCGGCCTCGCCGGGGCGGCATCACCGAGCGGGCCGAGGTCCTCCGGGGTGGCGTCCGGGCCGATCGTCTGGCCGAGCAGGTGACGAACGGCCACGACCTCCATCGTGAGCTGGACGGCGAGCAGGTCCACAAGGCGGGCGGGCGACGGCTGCGACGGTGCCCGGTCGGGATGGGCCTCGAACTGGCGGACCATACCCGCCCAGCCACGCAGCGACATCAGCGTCGCCCGGACGGCCTCCGGCCAGACCGGCACGGGGACCCGCAGCGCCCGCAGCGCCCAGGTCACCGTGCGTTCGGCGGTCCAGCCCTGGCGCAGCTGCCGGCGCAGGTGCGCGGCGAGCCCGGACCAGTGCGGCTCCCGGGTTGCCCCGAGCGTTCCGAACAGGTGACGGAATGCTGTGAGCAGGCCGTCCTCCCGGTGCGGCAGCTCCCAGGCGGCCATCCCCTGGTCGAGGAAGGCCGCGCACAACCTGATCAGTACCGGATGGATCATCTCGTCGATGTCGACGCCGAAGCGGTGGAGCAGCTGGTCACGGCGACGCAGCGGGACGGCCCGCGGTGGGGCGGGCGGCACGCACCGCAGCAGATCGCCCCACAGGGCACTCAACAGCGCGGCCCGCAGCGCTCTGCGCTCGGCGGCGCGGCCGCGCGGGGACCGCCGCCGGGGTGCCGGGAAGCGCCGCCTTGCCTGTCGGGTGAGCTCCTCGCGCCGGGCCGGGGAGACGAGTGGATGGAAGTGGCTGAGCTCGCCGCCGTCCGCGAGCCGCCAGGAGACCGCGGGGGCGCCGGGGACGTCGACGAAAAGGCCGAGCCGGGCGAGCCGGAAGTCGTTCCAGGTCGGCCCGCCGGGGAGGATCTCGGTGTCCCCGGCGGAAGCGGACGCGTCATCGCTCGGCCCGCCGTGCTGGTCCAGCACGGCCACCAGGTCCCGGGTGAGGATCCGGCCGGACGAAAGGTGGTCGGAGAAGGCCCGCTCGGTCTGGAACGCCGCCGTTCCCAGCAGCGCGCCGGCACGCTCGACCGCCTGCGGGAACGGGAGCTCCTCCAGGGCGTGCAGCGGGTTGTGGTGGGAGAAGTACCCGAGTGGTGCCTGGGGCGGCAGGAGCTCGGCGACCTCCTCGACGATGCGGACGATCAGTTCGGTCTGATCCTCGACGTGGGCCATGTCCCCTCCCGTCCCCCATTCATGGTGGCCCGGTTCCTTCATTTCCCGCGGGCCTTCCAGGTACTGCTTCCTCGACCAGGAATGTGTGCCCTCCAGCACGCTGGTTGCGGTACCGACCGATCTCCGGCAGACCGAAGGCCGGCCTCTCTCCCACGACCACCCGGATTTTTCCGGGTTTTCGGCGACCGGCGGCGCGGCGGGCCCGCGGGCCGACACACAATCGGCGGCGAACACGGCCGCGCATCCCAGGGGAAATGCGCGGCCGGCTCCGCCCCACCCGAGGGTCGACCAGGCTGGCCGGTGAGCCACCGCCGTAGGATCGCCTGACAGGTATCAGTATGAAGGACTCTGGGCCCCTTCGGCACGTGCCGATCATCGCGGTGGCACGAATCACCGTCATACTTTCTGGAAGGCCTTTCCTGCCAGCAAACCCAATGGTCGTCGATTGGCGGTCAGCCAGCCCCGGAAGCCATCGAAAAATGCTTCACGGCAACCGACCGGAGGCACTTTTCGGCACTCGGGAGACGGCGCTCGAAGTGGCCGGCCAAAGATTTGGGGATGCTCGTCGCCCTGGCGACCACCAGCCTCAGGCCCTGGCTGGCAGCAGCCACAGCGACAGCGAAAGCGCGTGGAGCGGCTCGAAGATCTGAGGATTCTCGCCGTGCCGGCGACCACAGTCCTCAGATCCTGCCGGGCCGCGGCAACAGCCGCCGGCGTCCAGCAACCTTGGCGGATACCGAACAGGTGGTAAGTTTGATTTCCGGACGTACCGTGTCAGGCCACGTCGGACGAGGAGGACCCGCGATGAGCAGGACGGCCCGGGAGTGCTCGATCGCGAACGCCCTCGCCGTCGTCGGGGAGCGGTGGAGCCTGCTGGCCCTGCGGGAGGTCATGCTGGGCGCACGCCGGTTCGACCAGATCGTCGAGAACACGGGCGCGAGCCGGGACATCCTGGCCGCGAGGCTGCGGTCGCTGGTCGCGGCGGGGGTGCTGGAGAAGCGCCAGTACAGCGAACATCCGCCGCGCCACGAGTACCTGGCGACGGAGGCCGGCCGGGCACTGCAGCCCGTGCTGCTGGGTCTCATGGACTGGGGCGACCGGTACGTCACGGCCGGCCCGCCGCCGACCGTGTGGCGGCATTCCTGCGGCGCCGAGCTGCGGCCACGCTGCGTGTGCGCGAGCTGCGGCGAGCAGGTGGAGGCGAACGGCGTCACGCCCGTCCGCCTCGGCGAGGTGAGGCCGGTCACCGAGGTGCGGCCGACGGGCTGACATGTGAACCGACGGGCCGACGCGCGAACCGGCTGGCCAACGCGCGAGCCGGCGGGGTCAGCCCGATTTCGCCCGGCCCACCGAGGCGGCCGGGCGGCCCGGTCCCACCGGGCGGACGAACCAGACGTCCGCCGGTGGGACCGAGGGGATCGTGCCGCTGCTACGCCAGGGCGCCGTCGAGCTCGCCGCGCAGCTCCTCGGGCGTGACGGTCGGCTCGAAGCGACGTACGACCTTGCCGTCGCCGTCCACGAGGAACTTCGTGAAGTTCCACTTGACCTCGTCGGTACCGATGGCCTCGGGCCGCGAGCGCTTGATGTGCTCGTAGAGGAAGCCCGACTCCGGCCCGAAGTCGCCGGGGGCCTCCGAGCGCAGGTAGGTGTACAGCGGAGCCGCGTCGGGCCCGTTCACCTCGATCTTGCCGAGCACCGGGAACGTCACGTCGAAGTTCGTCGAGCAGAACTCCTGGATCTCGGCGTTGGTGCCGGGCTCCTGGCCGCCGAACTGGTTGCAGGGGAAGCCGAGGACCTCCAGGCCACGGCCCTTGAGATCCCGGTAGAGCGCTTCGAGACCTTCGTACTGCGGCGTGAGGCCGCACTTGCTGGCAACGTTGACGATCAGCAGCGTCTTGCCGGCGTACTCACTCAGCGGGCGGGGGGTGCCGTCCGACGCCTCGACGGTGAAGTCATGGACAGTCATCTGCGACCTGGCTCTCGATGGGGCGGACCCGACGATCACGGGCCCGGCGGCGGGACGCCGAGTCGTCGCCGAACCAGGGCCAGGTACGACCGGTACGCCCCGGACGGCCGGAGGACCGCCTCGGGCGAGGCTGGGCGTGCGACGTGTACGGCGCGGACACATCGGACGCTACCCGGACCAGCAATATTCTGTCACCGCCGCGGTGACGGAAATCGCCGGTGAACGGGGCAGCCGAGCGAGGCGTCCGGGTGAAGCAGCCCCGGCGGGTGGAGGGCACCGAGCGGGACAGTCTCAGTGTGTCGGGGTGCGCAGCTGGACGAACGACATCTCGCGGCGGACCCGGAAGCCGAGGTCCTCGTAGAGCCGGATCGCGTCCATGTTCGAGACCATCACGTGGAGGAAGGGCCGGTCGCCACGGGCGAGGATGCCCATGGCCGTCGCCCTGATCAGGCGGGTGGCGAAACCGGCCCCGCGGTGCACCGGATCGGTGCACACGGCACTGATCTCGGTACGGCCCGGGAACCGCATCCGCTCCCCGGCCATCGCGACGAGTCGCCCGCCGCGTCGGATGCCCAGGTAGGCACCCAGTTCGATGGTGCGCCGCTCGAACGGACCCGGCTGGGTCCGGGCGACCAGGTCGAGCATCTCCGGCACGTCCTGCGCTCCCAGGCGAACCGCCTCGGGGTCCGGACGGCCGGCCACGTCATCGCCGAGCAGCTGAACGGCGGGGACCGCCATCACGATGTCCCACCCCGGCGGCGGCAGTGACCTCAGACCCGCGCAGCCGAGGAGGACACCCGGCCCCACCAGATCGGCGAGGTCGGCCCAGGCGGCCGGATCGGTGTCGTCGCTCACCGCGGCGAACGGTGAGATATCGGAGGGGTAACGCGCCGCGCGCCCGTGCACGATGGCCAGCGCAGTGTGTACGCCCGTCAGCGACGCCCAGACCGGGTTGTCGAGTGCCGCCTCCGGAGTGGTGACTGCCACCGACCCCAGCCGCGCGCCCGGCAACGCACTCGGGCTCGGGCTTGCGCCCGTCGGACCCATCCAACCTCCCACCGGCGACAGGCGCCCAGGACGCGCCCACGGTCAGACTATGCGCCGGGCCCGAAACCCGGTGAACGGCCCACCCTCGTCGCGGGCCGGCGGCCACCCGCCACCAGCTCGGCCGAATGCCGCACCGGGCCCGTCAGACAGCCCCTCAAGCGGGTCGGCGGTCGTGACGCGGGGTCCGGACGCACCCCCCGCGTGAAGGGCCCGTCAACCGCGCCGTGGACCGCGCCCTGCGCCGGCCCATGGACCGGCCCGCCGCACGCCCGAGCCAACCGGGGGGCGACCGCAGGTGGCGCTCCGAACGGCGACACGCGCGACCGGCCATGGGCGTCGAACTTGACAACCAGCCGAGGAACGCCCCCTCCGGGCCGTGGAACAGCCCGCACCCGGCGGCCGCACCACCCCCGTTCGGAGGGGGCCCGCCCCACGGCCCCACACCCGGCCCCGGCCGGAATGCGCTTGGAACAGGCCGGATTCTCACCCACCCGAACACCGACCGGCAGACCGAACCCGTGAACTGAGAATGAATTTAGCACATAACAGCCACGGCCGACACCGACTTAAAAGCGTCGTCGTTTCTGGCGAGAAATGGCCCGGTCAGGCCAGCGCAGCCGCCGGGAATGCCAAGCTGTCAACTCCGCGCAGCGGCGCCCCCGTTCAGCCGGGGGCCGTGCATCGGTTTCCAGCAAAACAGGATCAATCCAGATTCACTACAGAAACACAACAGAAACACTCTGATACCACTTTCGGCTATGGCCCGGAGATAGCCCGCAACGCCCGCCGCACGACCCGCCTGGGCGGTCAATAGCATGTGCGACGCGCAGATGACCTGCACTGATAGTTCGGGTTCGACCCAGGATCGACACCGGATCAACCCAGGTAGGACAGGCGCATCGGGGCGACGGCAAGGGGGCGGAGATCGACGCGGTCAGCACGGCCGGAGAGGGGCTCCAGGCCGGTGTCAATAGGCATCGGGAACCACATTTCAACGGCCACTTCACTTCATTTTTCCGCGACGCGGAGAAACATTACGGAACCATCCCGAGCGACCCCTCGAAGGCGACTCACAAGCGCCCCGGAGGGGCCTCGGGAGACATCAGCCAGCGAACGGGACAACGCGCTGCGCCACGCAAGATCCGTCGATTCTCAGCCGAATTCCCGACGGAAGTTCCTGACCGCGGCGGGCCGGCCCTGAGCCACCGACCACCGACGACGAGGACCTGATCGATGTCAGAACACGCAATCGCGCGCCATCAGGTGCGGCGACCACCGACGGTCCGCGACCTGATCGCACCGCCGATCGCCGCGGTGCTGGTGGTGATGCTCACCGGCCTCGGCATAGCCGCGGTGTCACCCACCGACGCCCGCGGGCCGGTCCTGTTCTGCGCATCCGTCGCCGCCATAGTCGTCGGGCTGGCGAGCGTCTTCGCGGTCCGCAACCGGCAGATCGCCATGGAGCTGCGCGGCCGGGTCGTCACGCTCGAAACGAAGGTCAAGACCTCCACCGCGCAGACGGAACGGCTGTCCCGGGAGGTGCTCCCCCTCGTCGTCACCCGCCTGCGTGAGGGCGCCACCGCCCAGGCCGCCCTCGGGGAGGCGCCGCGAGGTACCGACGGCGCACACCTACACATTCTGCGCACCGTGACAGAGGAGGTCAGCCGCGGCGAACGGATGCGCTCCGCCGCGATGGCCGCCTGCGCGAGCGCCGCCGGCCGCATGCAGGCGTTGAGCACCGCCATGCTCGCCGACCTTCGCACCATGGAGGAACGGCACAGCGAGGAGGTTCTCGGCGACCTGCTGCGGCTCGACCACCTCACCGCCCAGGCGGGGCGCCTCGCCGACAGCATCGCCGTTCTCACCGGCGGGCGTTCGGGTCGTCGCTGGACCAAGCCGATCGTCATGGAAAGCCTGCTGCGCGGGGCGATGGGACGGATCAGCGCCTACCAGCGGGTCCGGCTCCACTCGACCAGCACCGTGGCCGTGGTCGGCTACGCCGCCGAGGGCGTGATGCACACGCTCGCGGAACTCATGGACAACGCCACCAGCTTCTCGCCGCCCTCCGAAGAGGTGCACGTCTACGTCGAGGAGGTGCAGGCCGGCGTCGTCATCACCATCGAGGACGGCGGCCTGGTCATGGGGCAGGCAGCCCTCGAACGGGCCGAACGCGCCGTCTCGGCGGAATCGCTCGACCTGACCAACCTCTCCGGCACCCGGCTGGGCCTCGCGGTCGTCGGCGTGCTCGCCCGCAAACACGGTCTGACGGTGTCCTTCCGCCCGTCGTCGCGCGGCGGAACCGGTGCCATCGTGATGGTTCCGCGCCAGCTCATCACCGCGCCGAGATCGGTGGAGCCACCGCCCACGATCAGCGACGCGACGGACGCGGCGACCACGGGCCTGCGCACCGCCGTGGCGGCCCGAGCCCCACGGGCCCTGCCGCCCGCGGCCGCCGACGACCGGCACAGCCGAAGCACGGCCGCGTCGGACCCCGGCTTCAACCGGCAGCGGCAGGGGGCGGGCGGCGGCGGTGACCTGGCGAACCACCAGCCACGCAGACCGGATCCGTCCGAGTTCGTCACGGCCCTGGGTGCGCTTCCCACCCGTGAACCAGGCGCCTTCCCGACCCGCGCCGCTACCAGGAACGCTCCGAGCACGGAGCAGACCCACGCCCACCCCCACGTCGCGCTCGACGCCGGGCCGAGCGGCCCCGCGGACACCGCAGCCGCCACCGGCATCGATGCCGTCACCACCCGGATCACCCTGCCCAAGCGAGCCCGCGGCCAGTCCCTCACCGCCAGTACCCGCGCGGCCGGCCCCGCCGTCTCCCGCCCGCGCTCACACCGGGCCCGTCGCAACTCCATCGCGAACTTCGCCGCGTTCCGTCGAGCCATGCGCGCCGCCAGCGCGACCAGGTCGACCACAACGCGCCCGGCGGCTCCTGGTCCGACGCCGGCAAGCCCGCAGATGCCGACCCAGGGGACGGCGGAGCTGGCAATGCCGGGACCGGGCATGCCGGGGCTGGGCATGCCGGGGCTGGGCATGCCGGGGCTGGGCATGCCGGGCCCTGCGGCGCCGTTCGGCCCGACAACGGGCACAGCGTCCGCGACGAACCCGGCGCCCATCGACGCGGAAACCACCGTCTCCGCGGAGCAGTTCGAGATGGCGGCGCTGGCGGAGCTGATCGAGATGGCGGAGCTGGCCGCGGCCCGCGCCTCGGACGAGGCCCCGGCCATGCCGACGGACGCACCTGAGCCGGGCCCGGAGCTGGCCACGACCGTGCAAGCGGAGAGCTTCGCCGCCGCGGTCGGCCCGGCCACCATGGCCGACACCGCCGCCGCCGACGACGTCGCCGCCGCCGACGCCGACGCCGCTGCTGCTGCGACCGTGCAGGCCTCCGAGACCGCGACGACCTCCGAGACCACGCGGGGCTCCGCTACCGGGGAGCTGCCCGCGGCGGCGACAGACAGCTCCGGGTCGGCCGTGACCGACATCGAGGACAGCCGGCCACCGGCCACGCCCGCACCCGGCCCGACCGCCGGCCCCAGCCCGGATGGAGGGGCCGGAGCGGGGGCGGGGGCCTCAGCTGGGGCCGGCTCGAAGCCGCCGCTGGCTCCGACGCGCGTCGGGTCCGCGCCGACCCGACGCAGCCGGCCGACGAGGACGTCCCGGTGAGGACGTCCCGGTGAGTGGCACCGGCTGCCCGCTGGCCGACCGGACCGGACCGGTTCGGTCAGCCAGCGGGGACATCCCGATCAGAACCTTCCCGACCTGGCCTTTCCACGACGACCAGACCAGCACTGGACGACCAGATTGGAGGCAGGGGCAACCCGGGCGGGCCCACCGCACGGCACCCCGCAATCCCGATGAATACCACTGAGAGCGATCTTGACTGGCTGCTGGAGAACCTCCTCGCGCGTACCCCGGGAACGCACCATGCCCTGGTGCTGTCCCGGGACGGACTCAAGCTGTGCCGGTCATCGGGCCTGAGCATCGACCAGGCCGACCAGCTCTCCGCGATCGCCTCGGGCATCCAGAGCCTCGCGCACGGAGCGTCCATCGAGTTCGGGGACGGCACCGGCGGGGTTCGGCAGTCGATGACCGAGTTCCACGGCGGCCTGCTGTTCATCGTCGACGCCGGCCAGGGCGCCCACCTGGCGGTGATCGCGACCGACGACGCGGACGCCGGCATCATCGGCCACAACATGAGTGAGCTGGTCGAACAGATCGGCGAATACCTGAGCGCCGCACCCCGCGGGCCCGTCCAGCCCGCCGGACAGCCGTGATCCGACGGCTCGTCGACAGCGAGGACCCGGACCGGCTGTACACCCTCACCGGTGGTCGCAGCCGGGCCGGACGCACCGCCTTCGACCTCGTCACGCTCGTCACGAGCAGAGCGGACCCCGCCCCCGGGATGCAGTCCGAACACATTCGGATCCTGCGGGTCTGCCGGGCCCCTACCGCAGTGGTCGAACTCTCGGCGGATCTGAAGCTCCCCGTGAGCATCGTGAAGATCCTGCTCTCCGACCTGTTGGAGAGGGGCCTGATCGCGGCAAGCCACCCCTCCACCCCGACCGATCCGCTTCAACTTCCCGATCCCGCGTTCCTGAAGCAGGTGCTCGTTGGACTCCAGAAGCTCTGAGGTCGCCGTCCGGCCGCCGCTGCAGACCACGGCCAAGGACGGCGTCAAGATCGTGATCGTCGGCGGATTCGGCGTCGGCAAGACCACGATGGTCCGTTCCGTCAGCGAGATCCGCCCACTGAGCACCGAGGAGGTGATGACCGAGGCCGGCGTCGGCATCGACGACCCCGGCGCGGTCACGGACAAGAACACCACCACCGTCGCGTTCGACTTCGGACGCATCAGCCTGGACGCGCAGATGGTGCTGTACCTGTTCGGCGCGCCCGGTCAGGAACGGTTCTGGTTCCTGTGGGACCGCCTGTTCGCCGGCACCATCGGCGCGGTGGTGCTCGTCGACACCCGCCGGGTCTCCGACTCCTGGTATGCGATCGATCGGCTGGAACACCACCGGATGCCGTTCATCGTCGCGAGGAACAACTTCGGCGAGCCCGAGCACTCGCTCGAGGACCTGCGCGAGGCGCTGTCCCTCTCCCCCGACGTGCCCGTCATCGACTGCGACGCCCGGCACCGCTCGTCCAGCAAGGACGTGCTGATGACGCTCGTACAGCACCTCTACGAGCAGGCCTCCGCCCGCAAGGAGGCCTCATGACCACGATGCTCGGTCCGGGTGCGGGCGCGGGGCCGGCTCCGCGCCCGGGCGTGGGCCGCGGCCGCTCCGACATCGCCCCGGTGCGGCGCCCGCAGGCCCGGGGCCACCGCGACCCGCGTCCCAATCCGGCCTCGAACCCGCACCGCACCCCCACTCCCACCCCTGCCGCCGCGCCCGGCCCGGTGATCCCGGTGACGTTCGACGGCACCCGGCACGCCTGGCTGGTCCTGGGGTACCGCGAGCTGCACTACGTCCTGAGCAGCCCGGAGATCTTCACCAGCGATCCGCGTAACCGGGCCCGCCGGGAGAACATCCCGGCGGACTGGGCGCCGCTCCCCGGGCTGGGCCGGCGCCCCTCGCTGCTCCACACCGACAGCGAGGACCATCAGCGCCGCTACCAGGCGGTCAACGACGTCCTGGGCGAGGTGGACGTATTCCTCCTGCGCGCGCGGGCCGAGGCCATCACCGACAGCGTGATCGACGACTTCGCCGGGCTCGGCTCGGCCGATCTGGTCGCGTCGTTCGCGCACCAGGTGCCCGCCCTGGTCCTGGCCTCGCTGTGCGGACCGGACGACCTCGACGCCACCCAGATCGCCGAGGACCTCGTCGACCTGGTCGACATCGGCGCGGACGCCGCCCGCGGCCACCGCCAGCTCGTCGCCCGGCTGCGCGACCTGCTCGACATCCGGCTGGACGAGCCCCCCACCGAGGACATCATCTCCGGCCTGATCGACCATCCGGCCGAGCTGACGGACGACGAGATCGTCGAGGATCTCGCGGTCACCCTCGGCTTCGGGATGCGGACGGTGGCCGGCTGGATCGGCAACTCGCTGCGGCTGCTGCTCACCGACGGGTCCTTCGCGCTGGAGCTGTCCGGCGGGCGGCGCAGCGTCATGCAGGCCCTCACCCGGGTCCTGTGGGAGGACACCCCCCTGCAGATCACCGCCGGCCGCTGGGCGACCCGCGACATCCAGCTCGGTGGCCAGCGGATCAGGGCCGGGGAGATGGTCGCGCTCGGCCTCGCGGCCGCGAACTCCGATCCCCGGGTCCGCCGCGACCACGCCTCGGGCCCGCCGGCCGGGTGCGGCGCCGCGTCCGCCCACAACCACCGCCCCGGCCCCATCCAGCAGGGCGCCGGACACCACGCCGGCAACGCCGCCGACGCCGACGCCGACGCCGACGGCACTGTCACGACGTCCGGGCCCAACAGCGCGCACCTGTCCTTCGGGCACGGTGCGCACCGCTGCCCGTTCCCCGCGCAGGAGATCGCCGAGGTCATCACACGGACCGCCGTCGAGGTGCTCCTCGACCGGCTGCCCAACGTCCGGCTCGCCGTCCCCGCGGGCGCGCTGGCCTGGCGACGCACCGCGTGGAACAGGGCACTGACCGCCCTGCCGGTCCGGTTCAGCCCAGTTTGACGTCCGCGACTGGCCGCGCCGCACGGCATCACGCTGAAACCGAGCCCGGAGACCACCGATGACCGATCCCCACTCACGCCAGCCCGGCGCCTGCCCGAGCGGCATGCCCCGGCCGCTGAGCGGCGCGCGCCAGTACAGCCCACTGCGCCAGTACGGCACGTCCTGCCCGGCGCCGAGCACCACCCGGCGCGGCGAGGCTCCCGGAACCGGCAGGACCCGCGGGTCGGCCGGGCCGGGCTCGTCCAGCTCCCCGGCCGTGCCGGCCGCACCGGCCACACCAGCCGCGTCCACCGCGTCCGCGATGCCCGCATCGTCCGCTCCGCCGGGAACGGCCGATGCGCCCACCACCGCGCTCGGGTTCCCCGGCACGCCCGGCGCCACCGCGGCCGGTCCACCGGAGCCCCGACGTCCCGGCTCACCACCGGTGCCGCCCATCGCGCCACCCGGTGAGCGGGACCGCGGCCAGGAACCGGCGCGCCAGCCCGCCGACCGGTCGACGTTCGAGGCCCGCTGGCCCGCGCACCACGGCGCCGCCCGGCTGCCCGCCGAGGGACCCGGCAACCGGCGCGCCGCCTTCTACCACCAGATCAGGGACGAGCACGGGCCGGTCGCGCCGGTCCTACTCGAAGGTGACATCCCGGCCTGGCTCGTCCTGGGCTACCGGGAGGTCGTCTACGTCGCGGGGACGCCCGCCCTGTTCGGGCGGGATGCCCGGATCTGGAACGCCTGGGATCTGGTCCCGTCGGGCTGGCCCCTGCAGCCGATCGTCGGCCAGCGGCCCTCCCTGCGCAGCCTCGACGGGCCCGCCCACACCCGGCGGCTGGCGGCGATCGGTGACGTGGTCGGCAGGTTCGAGTCGCACGACCTGCGCGCCCGGGTGACCCGTGGCGCGGACACCCTGATCGACGCGGTGGCGGGCAACGGCCGGGCGGAGCTGATGAGCCAGTACGCCGGCCCGCTGCCCGCGATGGTCAACGCCGAGATGTGGGGGCTGCCCGCCGGCGACCTGACCGCCCTGGCCCGGGATCTGACCCTGCTCGTCAGCGGTGGCACCGGAGCCCGCGACGCGCGCCGCCGGGTCCACGCGATGCTCGTGCGGGTCGTGCGCCGCCGCCGTGACCAGCCCTGCGACGACGCCGTCTCGGCGCTGATCGCGCACCCGGCGGAGCTCACGGACGAGGAGATCGTCGAGGACGTCATGGCGACCCTGACCGTGGCCCAGGCACCGACCGCCGACTGGATCGGGAACACCCTTCGCCTGATGCTCACCGACGACCGGTTCGCCGTGGATCTGGCGGGCGGCCGGCTCAGCGTCGGCGGCGCCATGGCCGAGATCCTCTGGGCGGACCCGCCGATCCAGAACCTGGTCGCGCGGTGGGCTCGTCGTGACCTCCGGCTCGGCGGGCGGTGGATCCGCTCCGGCGATCTCCTCATTTTCGGCCTCTCAGCGGCGAACACCGATCCGCGGGCGCGTCCGCGCGAGTCCGGCCGGGCCGCCGGCAACAACGCCCACCTGGCATTCGGCCACGGCGAGCACCGCTGCCCCTTCCCCGCGCAGATGGCAGCCGAGACGATCGCGACCACGGCCGTCGAGGTCCTGCTCGATCGCCTCCCCGACCTGGAGCTCGCGGTGGAGCCCACGGCGCTGCTGTGGCGCCCCTCGGTCTGGGTGCGTGGCCTCGCCACCCTGCCGGTCCGGTTCACATCGCCCTGACCGGTACCGGTCCGCGTGACTGATCCGAAGCCCGGACAAACCTCAGGGCCCGTGGGGAAACCCACGGGCCCTGAGGTTTGGTGCTGGTCACCAGCGCCGGGAGCACCAGGTGCTCCCTCGCCGGACTACTCCCTGCCGAACTGCTCCCGAAGCCGCCGCAGCGCCTCCTCGTCGATCGCCGAAGCGGGCTGCTCCGACTGCGAGGTGTAGGAGGACGGCGCCGCAGCTGCCGCGTCCGCCTCCTGCGCCGCCCGGATCTGGGCCTGGTGGGCCTCGTACCGGGTCTGGGCCTCGGCGTACTGCCGCTCCCACTCGGCCTGCTGCTCCTCGAAGCCCGGCAGCCATTCGCCGGTCTCGGGGTCGAAGCCCTCGGGGTAGACGTAGTTGCCCTGCTCGTCGTACTTGGCTTCCATGCCGTACTGGCTCGGGTCGAACGTGTCGCCCTCACCGGCCAGCGCGGAGGCCTCGTTGGCCTGCTTGAGCGAAAGGCTGATCCGACGGCGGTCGAGGTCGATGTCGATGACCTTGACGAGGATCTCGTCGCCGACGTTCACAACCTGCTCGGGGATCTCGACGTGGCRCTCGGCCAGCTCCGAGATGTGCACCAGGCCCTCGATGCCCTCGTCCACCCGGACGAACGCACCGAACGGCACGAGCTTGGTAACGCGGCCGGGCACGACCTGGCCGATCGCGTGGGTCCGGGCGAACTGACGCCACGGGTCCTCCTGCGTCGCCTTCAGCGACAGGGAGACCCGCTCGCGGTCCAGGTCGACGTCGAGGACCTCGACCGTGACCTCCTGGCCGACCTCGACCACCTCGGACGGGTGATCGATGTGCTTCCAGGACAGCTCGGAGACGTGCACGAGACCATCCACGCCACCCAGGTCCACGAAGGCACCGAAGTTGACGATGGAGCTGACCACGCCCTTGCGGATCTGGCCCTTGGCAAGCTGCGCCAGGAACTCCGAGCGCACCTCGCTCTGGGTCTGCTCCAGCCAGGCGCGGCGGGAGAGAACCACGTTGTTGCGGTTCTTGTCCAGCTCGATGATCTTGGCTTCGAGCTCACGGCCCACGTAGGGCTGAAGGTCGCGGACGCGACGCATCTCCACGAGCGAGGCGGGGAGGAAGCCACGCAGGCCGATGTCGAGGATGAGACCACCCTTGACGACCTCGATGACGGTGCCGGTGACGACGCCGTCCTCCTCCTTGAGTTTCTCGATCGTGCCCCAGGCGCGCTCGTACTGGGCGCGCTTCTTGGACAGGATCAGACGACCTTCCTTGTCCTCCTTCTGGAGAACAAGGGCCTCGACGTGGTCGCCGACCGAGACGACCTCGTGCGGATCGACGTCGTGCTTGATCGAGAGCTCCCGCGACGGGATGACGCCCTCGGTCTTGTAGCCGATGTCGAGGAGCACCTCGTCGCGGTCCACCTTGACGATGACGCCGTCGACGATGTCGCCGTCGTTGAAAAACTTGATCGTCTTGTCGACCGCGGCGAGGAAGTCCTCGGCCGAGCCGATGTCGTTGACCGCAACCTGTGGTGTGGTCGGGCTGTGCGAGGTGGTCACGGTCTCCACGGGTCGTACGTCGGTGGTGCTCGTCAAGGGGTCGGCTCCGACTGGGAATCGTCTCTTCGCGCGAGGGCCGGATCGAACCGCCGGGACGGAGGGACAGGCACCGCAAGAACGACACTGTCAGAACCGAAAGCGACTGCTCGAGTGGATCCGCTCGGTCTGAGACCCACGAACCCTCGTGCAACTCCCAAGTCTAGGGAGCGGTGTCCCTGGAGGTCAACGGGAGCAGCCACCGACTCGAAGTCGATCGGCCGGATCGCCGGCTCAGCCGGCCATCTCGTGGCCACCCAGCGGCCATCCCGCTCACCCTTTGACGCTCACATAGTACGAAAAGTCACCTGGTCTCGTCCTCGAGTTGACTGTGAAAGTGTCCACGTCGACCCTCGGGCGTTCCGCCCGGGGACGGCTGGCGCGACCGCGCGTCACGCCGATCCCGGCGGCCGAATCCCCGGTGGGCGGCCCGGGGAGCAGGTGCGCCCGGGGTGTCCTCGGGAGGCACCCGGGTGGCGGGCACGTCGCCGGATCGAACCTGTCCCGCCCCGCCGATCCGCAGCGGCATCGTCCGTGCCGGGTCACCGTCCACCGCACCGGCGGCGACGCCGCCCACACCGAGGTGTCCGCCATCCGACACCGCGACGCCGCGCGTCAGGCCGGTCGCCAATGGCGCCGTGGTGCCTGGCCCGGCTGCCTGGCCGACCCGCCCGCCCGGCCTCGAACGGGCCCGCAGCCGGCCCACCAGCCACCGCCCCAGCGCGATGAACGGGCGCTCGACCAGCAGGTAGGTCACCGCGGAGACGGCGCAGGTCAACCCCAGGACCATGAGGAAGAACGGCCAGAAGGGGCGCGCGCCGTCGGCCGGGCTGATGTGCTCGACGACGACGTCGATGACGGTGGTGTGCCACAGGTAGATGCCGTACGAGATCATCCCGAGCCAGGCCATCGGGCGGCAGGCGAGGAACCTGCGCACCAGGCCGCGGTCGCTCGGCCCGAACACCGCGGGCAGGAGCAGGAAGAATCCGGTCAGGCCGTAGAAGAGGTGGCGCCCCATGTCCTGGCCGCGGTCCGGGATGAACAGCGGGCTGCGGGGCAGCCCGAGCTGCGTGCTCGAGAACCAGTAGAAGAACGCCGCTGCCAGTACGCAGGCGGCCCCGAACCAACGCCACTGCGCCCAACGCGGCGAGCGCCCGTTCTGCGTGTACCAGGCGGACAGGACCGCGAGCAGCATGCCCATGGCGAACAGGTCCCACCAGACCGGCAGCCAAACCGTCCAGCCGTCCGCCCACCAGATGTCGGACCCGATCAACTTGTAGTGCAGCACCCGGCTGATGACGAAAATCACCGCGAGCGCGGCGAGCTCGACCCTCAGCTGGGCGCGGGGGGAGCGCCGCCGGCGGACGAGCAGCCAGGCGTAGAGCGGGATCGAGAGGTAGAACGCGAACTCGATGTTGAGGGTCCAGGCCTGGGTCAGGCCCTGGATCGCGGTCTCCTTGCGGTAGCCCTGCGCGAACAGGGCGGTCTGCACCAGCCCCTTGAGACCGTGGACGCCCATCCGCTCGTCCGGCACGACGTTCAGCGCGACCGCGAGCGCCAGCCAGTAGAGCGGGATGATCCGCAGCAGGCGACGGACGAAGAAGGCCGGGGCGTCGGGAGCCCGGCGACCACTGAGGTGCGCGGCGGCGAACGGCCGGTAGAGCAGGAAACCCGAGATCAGGAAGAAGATCTCCACGCCGATCTCGCCCCGGGCCACGTAGGTCCCGATCGCGTTGTCGCCCGTGGTCAGCCCGCTGTAGAAGGCCACGTGGACGACCAGCACCAGCAGCGCGGCGATCCCACGCAGCCCGTCGAAGCCGGGGAACACCACGGGCGGGCCTGACCGGGCCTCCGACCGCCCCGTCACCTCCGCCGATCCGGATGATCCAGATGTTTCAGTCGGTTCGGCGCCGGCCGGCCCACGCCGGGACTCCACGGCGGGCCCCGCACCATCGGTGACAGCACCGGCACCAGCGCCAGCACCGGCGAAGGCCACGCTTTTCGTGGCAACGCCGAGCTTGCCTCGGAAGCCGGCGGTCATCTATCCCGACCGCCACTGTCGGTGATGTCAGGCACGCACGCAAGGTACCAGGAGGTACCACGCGCGGGCCCCGCGCAAGCGTGACGGGGACCGCTACCGACCTCGCCGCGAGCGCCCGTTTCCCCCGGCATCCAGCGAAAATCCTGACCGGACGGCGCCTGGTGAAGCCCGCCACGGCCAGCCGGCGCGGCCTGCGCCTTTCTCCGGGGCGGCACGCGACCATACAGAGGACCAGCACGGACAGTAGTGACTTGGCAAGATTGCGCCGCAACTGATCGCAGTGCGTTTAGTGCGGATCGCACGAAGCGCCACCGCGGTGGCGCCAGCGACGCGGAGCGGCTACACCCGGCACGCACTAACACCCATATACCGACATACAACGACCAGCACCAACGATCGCGAATGCTCAACGGAGGACGTATACATCGGAAGTGGTGGTCAATTAATCAACGGGTTGAGCTGTGCGACCAGCCGACCGGCTAACGTGGATGCCGCGCCGTCCGGCTGGCGGACGACGAGCGGCGCGCCTGACCCCAGCCTCGCCAGCCGAACGGGCCACTACGCTGAACTGCGCCGACGGTGCCAGCAGTCCCGCCACAGGCCCTCCGGTCAGCCCGGCCAGGCAGCCCATCCGCCCATGCGCAATGGGCTTCCGTCGTGCCGATCAACACACTGGACAGCTCGAGCCTTGCCACCCATCAGTGTCGTCGGACGATCCCTTCGTCGTAGCCTCGACGCCGTGGTACCGCCGGGACGACAACTGGGTGAATCCGACGGGCAAGGATGATTCCGAGTTTTCTCCCCCGACCACAGCGAGGTGACGTCGAGCCCATCCAGGACAGGCAATGGCAATGTGGATGCCGGCCGGGGCACATCGCCGGCGCAACCGTGACCACGCGGCCGGGCGACAAACTCGTTTCCCGCGACGACACGGCGAAATCCGGCGGACCGGGCAGTCGGGCCGGGCCGACGTCGGTCGACCCGGCCAGCCCTCGATCCGCGTCAAAGGCGGACCCGCGAGCAGGCGCCTGCCTCACATCGGGCATCGTGGTCGTAACGGACATTGCACCCAGGCCGGGAGATCGTTCCTGGTCAGCCGCGTGCCGAGCCCGGGATCCGCGGGTCACCGGATCGACGGGCCAGGTAACAACGACTCGGAAAGGGGACTGGGCTGAGCCGCCGAGAGATCGACACCCACCCGCTGGCCCGCCCCCGACGCGGCAGTTCGCGGGAAGGCCGGGCCACCACCAGGACTGGCTCGCGCCGGGAGCGTGACCGCGCCGTGGGCTCCGACCAGCTGACCACCGGCCTTTCACCCGACCAGAACCGCCTCGACCGCGGTCGCCTCGACGCCGCGTACCAGCGGGACGCCGTCCCCGACCCTGATGGTCGGCTGCGCACGGCGACCGGCTACCGGGGCGAGGACACCGAGCGGATCGAGCGCACCTCCGCCCGGACCCGGATACCGGGACCCCCCCGGCCATCGGCACGCACCCGGCCACCGACGCAGCCGGGCCCGCCCGAGACCGGCCCGATGGAGACCGGCCCGGTGCGTCCCAGCCTGCGCAAGAGCGGCCCACGGAAGGCCGCTCCGACGGACTCCGGCCCGCGGGAGACCGGCGTGCCGCGGCCCAGCAGCTCTCCAGAGACCGGCCCGACCGACACCGGCCCGATGGAGACGGGCCCACTCACGGCTCCGGTCCTCGCGCCGCTCGGCCACTCCCCCGCGCTGGACGGCCTGCGGGCACTGGCGGTCATGAGCGTCATGGCTTACCACGCCGGTCTGAGCTGGATGCCGGGCGGGCTGCTCGGCGTCGACGCCTTCTTCGTGCTCTCCGGATTCCTGATCACCGGCCTGCTGGTCACCGAGTACCGCGCGACCAGGCGCATCGACCTCAGGTCGTTCTGGATCCGGCGCACCCGCCGGCTGATGCCGGCGCTGCTGACCATGATGCTCGGGGTGGCGGCCTATGCCCGCTGGGTAGCGGCTCCCAGCGAGGTCGCGACGTTGCGCATGGACGCGCTGGCGACCCTCGGCTACGTCGCCAACTGGCGCTTCGCGCTGTCGGACCAGAGCTACTTCGATCATCTCTCCACCCCGTCGCCGCTGCTGCACACCTGGTCGCTGGCGGTGGAGGAGCAGTTCTACGTGCTGTGGCCGCTGTGCGTCTACCTGCTGATGTGGCAGACCGGACGGACGGTGACCCGCTGGCGCAACCAGCGCCGCCGGGCCCAGACCCTGATCCTCACCGTGGCGGTTCTCGGGGCGGAGGCCTCGGCGCTGCTCGGGCTGTTGCTGGTCCTGCTCGACAGCGACGAGTCCCGGATCTACTACGGCACGGACACCCGTGCCCAGGCACTGCTCGCCGGCGCGGCCCTCGCCGTCTGGCGGATCCAGCGGCGGACTCCGCTCACCGCGCGGACGAAGAAGGGCCTGGCGGTCGTCGGGTGCCTGGCGGGCCTGGCGATGCTCGCGATCTGGGCGACCGTCGACGGGGAGAGCCGGGTGCTGTACACCGGCGGCTTCCTCGGCGTGGCGGTCGTCGTGATGCTGCTGATCGCCTCGATCATCGAGGTGCCGACCGGGCCGGCCGCGAAAGTGCTCTCCTGCGCCCCGCTGCCTGCCATCGGTCGGGTCTCCTACGGGCTCTACCTGTGGCACTGGCCAGTCTTTCTGACCGTCACCGCCGGCCGCACCGGGCTGAGCGGCCCGGCGCTGCTCGCCGCCCGGGTCGCTGTCACGGCGGCGATCACCATCGCGTCGTTCCACCTGGTCGAGAACCCGATCCGGCGTGGGAAGATCCGCTTCCCCCGGCCGCGGCTCACCGTTCCCGCCTCGATCGGCGCCGTCGTCGCCGTCGTCATGGTGGCGACGATCGCGGATCCCGCCGCCGGACGTGGCGCGGCCGATCTGGAACGCCTGGCACAGCAGGCCGCGGTCGCGGCGCCACCGACGCCGCGCGCCGAGCCCGCCTCCGGTGGCCGGACCCTGCGCGCGATCATGGCCGGCGACTCGCTCGCGCTCACGCTGGGTTTCAGCCAGTTCACCGTCACCGCGGCGGACCAGGGGATGGAGGTCCGCGACGCCTCCGAGCTCGGCTGCGGCGTCTCCCGGGCACAGCCGAGGTACCTCATGGGCGAGCGGGACTATCCGCAGGCGAGCTGCGTCAACTGGCCCAACCGGTTGCGGCAGAAGGTCGACGAGGTCCACCCCGACGTCGCACTGCTGCTGGTCGGCCGGTGGGAGGTCACCGACCAGGTGTACAACGGTCGCCGGACGCACATCGGCGATCCCGCCTTCGACGCCTACCTGGGGCGGGAGCTCGATCTGGCGATCACCACGCTCTCGGCCGGCGGGGCGAGGGTGGTCCTTCTCACCACCCCCATGTTCAGGAAGGACGAGGCGGCTGACGGCAGTATCTACCCGGAGACCAGGCCGGACCGGGTGATCGCGTTCAATGCCCTGCTACGCCAGGCAGCCGCCCGGCACTCCGCGGTGACAACCGTGATCGATCTCGCGGCGATCCTCAGCCCGGACAACCAGTACCGCGACGAGATCGACGGCGTACAGGTACGCGACGACGACGGCGTGCACATCAGCAACGGTGGTGGCGCACGGGCAGGTGATGTCATTGTGCCTCAGCTTGTACGGATGCTCCGCCCGGCAACGACTGGCGGCGCGGGCACGCCGAGCCCGGTACCCGAGTGACCTCGTCGCTTTACCTGGCGCTAACCTTCCGCAGCAGTACTCCACGGTCCACAGGAGGATGATCGTGCCTCGCGCACTGATTACGGGAATCACCGGCCAGGACGGCTTGTACCTGGGTGAGCTGCTGGTCGGGCGCGGTTATGAGGTGTTCGGCCTGGTGCGCGGGCAGTCGAACCCGAAGGTCGCGACGGTGGAGCGGGTGGTGCCCGGGGTGGTGCTCCTGGAGGGGGATCTCACCGATCTGCCGTCGTTGATCGGTGCCGTGGAGATCTCGCAGCCGGACGAGGTGTACAACCTGGGTGCGATCTCCTTTGTGGGTCTCTCCTGGAAGCAGGCGGAGCTGACCGGCGAGACCACCGGAATGGGAGTTTTGCGGGTTCTGGAGGCATTGCGGATCGCGGCGGGTAACGATCTGTCGCGCGTGCGCTTCTACCAGGCGTCCTCGTCGGAGATGTTCGGGAAGGTGCGGGAGACCCCGCAGCGGGAGACGACACCATTTCACCCGAGATCGCCGTACGGGGTGGCCAAGACATTCGGGCACTATCTGACGGTGAACTATCGCGAGTCATACGGGTTGTTCGCGTGTTCGGGGTTGCTGTTCAACCACGAGTCGCCGCGGCGCGGGATCGAGTTCGTGACGCGGAAGATCTCGCGGGCGGTGGCGCGGATTTCGCTGGGGTTGCAGGACTCGGTGTCACTGGGAAATCTCGAGTCGCGGCGGGACTGGGGTTTCGCCGGGGATTATGTGGACGCGATGTGGCGGATGCTGCAGCAGGACGTCCCGGACGACTTCGTGGTCGCGACGGGTGAGACGCACAGCATCCGGGAGCTGTTGGATGTGGCGTTCGCGCGGGTGGGGATCGAGGACTGGTCGGAGTACGTGCGGGTCGATCCGCGGTTCTTCCGGCCGGCGGAGGTCGACGTGCTGGTCGGTGACGCGTCCAAGGCGCGTGAGGTCCTGGGGTGGAAGCCGCGGGTGGGCTTCCACGAGCTGGTTGAGATGATGGTCGACGCCGACCTCGCCGCCGAGGCCGCAGCCGCGGGACAGACGCTGACGAACAGGTGACTGATGCTGCCCGGACACTCATGTCGGGACGCGTGCGAAAGGCCCGCATCCCACGCCCTGCGGCCCGCGCCACGACTCGGCGCGGGTGAGTTCACGTCCGGATGCATGTCACGCCCTGTGACGGGGAGGGTACGCGCGTGCGTGACTCCGGGGGACAGCCGATGAACACTGGTCCGGCCGCCGGTTCCCTCCCCCCTCAGTCCCGCGGACGACACCGTTCGGGCCGACGGGCACCCATGTCGTTCCGCGCGTCCGACCCGGCGGCGGGTCGGACGCCGGCCTCCTCCTCACCCACGGGCACGGCGTCACCCACGGGCACGGCGTCACCCACGGGCACGGCGTCACCCACGGGCACGGCGCCCGGAGGCACCGCCTACGACGGCGGCACGGGGCCGGTCGGCGCCACCGCCGGCACCACGGCCGGGACGCCGATCTCAGGCCGGGCGACCGGCCTGCCGGACCCGCGTGACGCGGGCGGGGCGGGCGCGGCACGGCGGACGCATCCGAGCCTGGCGGCGTTTCCCGGGCTCGCCGGGCTGGCGCCCGCGCGCCTGCGCGGCCAGAGCGACCGCATTCGGGCCGCGATGCGCGGCGCCATCCCGCTCGCACTCGCCGGCCTGGTCGCGAACGCGGCGAACCTGGGGGTGACCCTGGTGATCGCGCGGGAGATGAGCACCCGGTCCTACGGCGCCGTCGCCCAGCTCTTCGCGATCTTCTTCGTCGTCTCCATGCCCGGCAGCGCCCTGCTTGTCGGAGTCGTCCGGCGGATCAGCAACTGGCAGCACACCGGCCAGGCCGAGTTGATCGACGCCTGGATCAGCCGGGTTCGTCGGGTCGGCGTCGTGGTGGTCCTCTCCGTCGCCGTGGTCGCGGCCCTGGCCCGTGGCTTCATCGCCGACGAGCTCTCGCTGCCCGGTGCCGGCGGCGTCGCGGAGATCATCATCGCCGGTGCCGCCTGGTGCCTGCTGTGTGTCGACCGCGGGCTGATGCAGTGCGGACGGCTGTACCCCGCGTTGTCCGCGAACCTGCTCGTCGACGCCGCGGTGAAGAGCGGCTCCACGATCGCGCTGGTGCTCGCCGGCCTGGACGAGGCCGGCGCGGCGATCGCCGTCCTGTTCGGGGTGCTCGCCGCGCTGGCGCACACTCGTCTGTGCCTGCGGCGCCATCCGTCCGCGCTCAGCAACCTGGAGCCGGTAGGCTGGCAGCCGCCTCCGGCAACCCCGGCAGGCCCCCCGGCAGGCACGGACACGGCGGCGACGACGCTGCCGTTGCCCGTCGCCGGCCCGGCGGCCACCGCGGAGCCTCGGCGCCTCGCCGTCGAGGTCGGTTCGGCCCTGGTGACACTGGCGTTCCTGGGCGTCCTGCAGAACATCGATGTTCTGCTGCAGGGCAGGCTCTCTCCGGACGAGTCCGGCCCCTACGCGGCTGTGTCGGTCGCGGCGAAGGTGATTGTGCTGGCAGCGGTCGTCCTCGCCGGCTTTCTCCTGCCTGAGGCCGCGGACCGCAATCATCTGGGGCAGCACGCACTGCATCAGCTCGGCGCAACCCTGGCGATACTCGCCGTGCCTGCCGTGGGGCTGCTCACCGTGGCCGCCATCGCACCCGACACACTGCTGTCTCTGGCTTTCGGGCCGCGTTTCACCAATGCCTCCGGTGCCCTCCTTCCACTCGCCGGAGCAATGACCTGTCTCGGAGCGACCGTGTTGTTCTCCCACTACCTGCTCGCCCTCGGCGAGCGAGCCGTGCTCGCCGTGCTCGCCGTCGCGACCGGTGCCGCCGTGTCCCTGATGGTCTGGGCCCAGGGCTCCCCCGTGTCGACCGCGCGCGCGAATCTCGGCTGCCAGGCGGTCCTCGCGGTCGTGACCGGGCTGATGGTTCTCGCCGCCGCGCGCCGGACGGCCCGCGCATGAGCGCGCTCCCGCAGGAGGAAGCCGCGCTGGCCGCGCTCTCCGGAATCGACCTGACCGCGCTGTCCGCCCCCACCCCGACCCTGGCCGAGCTGGTCGAGCTGTCGGGCCTGCGCCGCATCCACATGTTGGCCTGGCGTGATCTCGACGACCCCGAGTCGGGCGGTTCGGAGCTGCACGCGGACAAGGTCGCCGAGCGGTGGGCCGCGGCCGGTGTCGACGTCAGCCTGCGCACCGCGCTCGCGCCCGGCCATCCGGAGACCGCACGGCGGCACGGCTACCAGGTCGTGCGCAAGGCCGGGCGCTACTCCGTCTTCCCGCGCACGGCGATGTCCGGCGCGTTCGGGCGGGGCGGCCCGTGGGACGGGCTGGTCGAGATCTGGAACGGCATGCCGTTCTTCTCCCCGCTCTGGGCCCGCTGCCCGCGGGTGGTGTTCCTGCACCATGTGCACGCCGAGATGTGGCGGATGGTGCTCTCCCCCAAGCTGGCCCAGGTCGGCGAGACCATCGAGTTCAGGATGGCGCCGCCGATGTACCGGCGGACCCGCATCCTCACGCTGTCCCAGTCCTCCCGTGACGAGATCATCGAGCTGCTCGGCCTGCCGGCCGGCAACATCTCGGTGATCCCGCCGGGCATCGACCCGTCCTTCAGACCGGCCGGGGAGCGTTCGCCGCATCCGCTGGTGCTGGCGGTCGGCCGGCTGGTCCCGGTCAAGCGGTTCGACGTGCTGATCGACGCGCTCATCCGTGCGCATGACGAGCATCCGGCGATGGAGGCCGTGATCGTCGGCGAGGGGTACGAGCGCCCGGCGCTGGAGGCACGCATCGCGGCCGCCGGCGCCGGCCGCTGGCTGCGGCTGGTCGGCAGGGTGGACGACGCGGAGCTTCTCGACCTCTATCGGCGCGCCTGGGTGCTGACCTCCGCCTCCGCCAGGGAAGGTTGGGGCATGACGATCACCGAGGCCGCCGCCTGCGGGACACCCGCCGTCGCGACCAGGATCGCCGGCCACACCGATGCGGTCGTGGACGGCGCGTCCGGTCTGCTCGTGGAGGATCCGCATGACCTGGGCAAGACGCTCGCGAGCGTGCTGACCGACACCGAGCTGCGGACCCGGCTGACCGCCGGCGCACTGGCCCACGCGGCGACGTTCACCTGGGAGCAGACCGCCCGCGCGACCTATCTCGCGCTGGTGAACGAGGCCGCTCGTCGCAAGCTGCTGCGCCGCCCCGCCCCGAGCAGCCACCCGGGCACGCCCCAGTGACGTTGACCGCTCAGGCATCCGGCTCCGCGGCGCCCGACGGGCCGGAGCCGGGGCCGGATGCCACGCTGGGCTCCGACGGCCCAGGCTCGACCCGCCGACCGCGCATCCCCCGCCGCTTCCAGCGTGTGATCCCCTCGTGGCCCACGTTGGTGCTGGCGGCACTGGCCTACATCCCGCTGCTGGCGACGGCGCCCGGGCGGATCGGCGCGGACACGAAGGCCTACCTCTACCTCGACCCGGGCCGGATGCTCTCCCGCGCGGTGTCGATGTGGGATCCCGACGTCGGGATGGGCACGGTCACCCACCAGAACATCGGCTACCTGTTCCCGCAGGGCCTGTTCTACTGGCTCCTCCAGCTCGTCGGGCTGCCCGACTGGGTGGCGCAGCGGCTGTGGACCGGCTCGATCCTGTTCGGCGCGGGCGCGGGCGTGCTGTTCCTGATGCGGTCGTTCCGCTGGCCCGACCGGTACGCGTTCATCGCCGCGCTGGGCTACATGCTCACGCCCTACACCCTGGAGTACGAGGCCCGGATCTCGGCGATCCTGCTGCCGTACGCGGGCCTGGGCTGGCTGATCGGCATCACCGTGCGCGGCCTGCGCGAGGCAGGCGTGGACGAGCTCGCCCGAGCGGGCGTCACCGATGCCTCCGGTGCCTCCGGTGCCGCTGCTGCCACGGGCCGCGCCCGGTGGGACCGCCTGCGCTCCGGCTGGCGGTGGCCAGCGGCGTTCGCGCTGATGGTGACCCTGATCGGCAGCATCAACGCGTCCAGCCTGATCTTCATTCTGTTCGCGCCGCTGCTGTGGGTGCCGTTCGCGGTGTGGGGCACCCGCGAGGTCCGGTTCGCGACCGCGCTCGGCCTGTGCACGCGGGCGGTGGCGCTGATCATCGTCACGTCCGCGTGGTGGATGGCCGGTCTGTACACGCAGGCCGGCTACGGCCTGAACGTGCTCGCGTTCACCGAGACGGTGAAGACCGTCGCGAGCAGCTCGCAGGCGTCCGAGGTGCTGCGGGGCCTCGGCAACTGGTTCTTCTACGGCGAGGACGCCCTCGGGCCCTGGATCAGCCCGGCGACCGAGTACACCGGCAACCTGGTGATCATCGCGATCAGCTTCGCGGTGCCCATCCTGGCGCTGGCCGCCGCCGCCTGCGTGCGCTGGGGCCATCGCGCCTACTTCGTCGCCCTGATCACGCTCGGCACGACGATCTCGGTCGGCGTGTACCCGTACGACGACCCGTCGCCGCTGGGCCGGCTGTTCCGCGACTTCGCCGAGGGGTCCACCGCCGGGCTGGCGCTGCGTTCGCTGCCCCGCGCGGTCCCCATGGTGGTGCTGGGACTGTCGGTGCTGCTCGCCGGCGGCCTGGCCGTCCTCGACCAGAGGTTCGCGGCCAGCCGCGCACGGCGAGCCGAGGCCGCAGCCGCAGCCGCAGCCGCGGCCACGGCCACGGCAGGCGCGGCCTCCGCGCGCCGACGGCCCGCGCTGGTGCCGACCCTGGCGTTCGGCGGGGCGGCGCTGATGCTCGTGCTGAACATGTCGCCACTGTTCCGCGGGCAGTTCATCGAGCCGCTGCTGGACCGCCCGGAGGACATCCCGGCCTACGAGCAGGAGCTCGCCAGCGCCCTCGATGCCGTCGCCCCGGACACGACCGGCCAGCAGACCCGGGTGCTGGAGCTGCCCGGAGCCGACTTCGCCCACTACCGGTGGGRCACCACGCTCGACCCGGTCACCTACGGGCTGATGGACCGGCCGTCGGTGGTCCGCGAGCTCATCCCCTACGGCGACGCCGGCTCCGTGGACCTGGTGCGCGCGCTGGACCGGCGGATGCAGGAAGGCGTGCTCGACTCCGAGTCGATCCCGRACATCGCCCGGCTGATGAGCGCCGGCGACGTCGTCCTGCGCAGCAACCTCGCCTACGAGCGGTTCCGGACCCCGCGCCCCCGCGCGACCTGGGACCTGGTGGCCGACAACCGGCCGGACGGGCTGAGCGAGCCGCGCACCTTCGGGCCGCCCACCCTCGAGGACCCCGGCATCCCCTACACCGATGAGATCACGCTGGGCACCGACGCGGACGTCATCGACCCGCCGGCGCTGGCCGACTTCGCCGTCGACGACCCACATTCGATCGTGCGGGCCGAGAGCACCGAGGCACCGCTGCTGGTCAGCGGCAACGGTGAGGCCCTCGTCGACGCGGCCGCCACCGGCCAGCTCGACGCCGTGCTCGACAGCGGGCGCACCGTGCTCTACGCGGGCGACCTCGTCTCCGACCCCGACAAGATGCGCCAGGCTCTCAACGACGGCGCGGAGCTGCTCGTCAGCGACACCAACCGGCTGCGGGCCGAGCGGTGGACGGGCATCCGCGAGAACTTCGGGTATGTCGAGCAGCCAGGCGTCACGCCACTGACCAAGGATCCGAACGACAACCGGCTGGTGCTCTTCCCCGACGCCGGGCACGCGTCCGAGACGATCATGCAGACGTCCCCGCCCGGCTCCGCGGCGCAGGTCGCGAACGTGCGGGCCACCGACTACGGCAACACGTTCTCCTACGGTGTCGCCGACCGGCCGACCCAGGCGATCGACGGCGACATGAAGTCCGCCTGGCGGGTGGGGGCGTTCACCGACCCGACCGGCGCCGCCTGGCAGGTGCAGCTCACGAAGGCGACGACCGCCGACCACCTCCGGCTCGTGCAGCCGATCAACGGCCCGCGCAACCGGTGGATCACCCGCGTCACGCTGACCTTCGACGGCGGCTCCCCCGTCACCGTCGACCTGCGGGAATCCTCCCGCACCGAGCTGGGCCAGGTCATCGACTTCCCGTCCCGGACCTTCACCACCCTGCGGGTGCACGTCGACGCCACGAACTACGGCGAGCAGCGCACCTACGACGGTCTGTCCGGGGTGGGCCTGGCCGAGGTGGAGATCCCGGGCCCGGACGGCAGGCCGCTCACCGCGGACGAGGTGCTGCGCCTGCCCACCGACACCCTCGACGCCGCCGGCGCGGACTCGCTGGAGCACCGGCTGAGCCTGCAGATGTCGCGTGACCGCGCCAACCCGGCGGAACCGTTCCGCATGGACCCCGAGTCGACGATCAAGCGCACGTTCAACCTGCCCACGGCGCGCACGTTCGCGGTCACCGGCACGGCCCGGATCTCCGCCTATGCGCCGGACCAGCTCATCGACGCGACGCTGGGCCGCGCCGCGGCGGCGCCGACGGTGTCCTCGTCCGGCCGGCTGCCGGGCGACCTCGACGCGCGTGCGTCGAGCGCGTTCGACGGGAAGGCCACCACGGCGTGGAGCCCGGGCCTCGGGGACCAGGTCGGGACCTGGCTGCAGATCGCCGCACCGACGCCGGTCACGTTCTCCACGATGAACCTGACGGTCGTGGCCGACGGGCGGCACTCGGTGCCGACGAAGATCGGCATCGTGGTCGACGGGCGCCGGGTCGGCGCCGTCACCGTCCCACCGATCAACGACACCAAGGTGACCTCCCAGACCCGGGACGCCACCCAGACCGTGAGCCTGAGCTTCCCGGCTGTCACCGGGAACACCATCCGGTTCGTCGTCGACGACGTCCGCACGGTCACCAGCACGGACACGATCAGCGGCGCGATCACCAACCTCCCGGTGGGTATCGCGGAGCTGTCCGTCCCCGGGCTTGACGGCACCGCCGGCGGGACCGGCCGCAACGAGGCGGCCACCACGGCACCCGGCGCCGCCGGCTCCACGGGGGCCACCGCCACCGCCGCGGGCGACACGATCAACGCGGTCCCGGCGAGCACCGCCGGGACCGCCGGCCCGGCCGGCCCGGCCGGCACCGGGTTCGTCGCCGCCGCCGCGCAGGACATTCCCGCGCCGTGTCGCACCGATCTGCTGACCATCGACGGCGCCCCGATCGGGGTCCAGGTCACCGGCACCATAAAGGACGCCAGCGGCCGCGACGGCCTCTCGCTGCGAGCCTGCGGGACGCCGGTGACCCTCAGCGCCGGCGACCACGTGATACGCACCGCGAACGGTTCCGTGACCGGCATCGACATCGACCGGCTGCTGCTCGCCTCCGAGGCCGGCGGTGGCGCCTGGCTCGACGCCACCGGCGACAGCACGGACGCCGCCGCGATCACCACCGGCGGAACCTCGGCGCCCGCAACCGCGCCCGCGGCCGCGGCCGCGACCACTGCGACCAGCGGTACGGGCAGCGGCGGGGGCGCGTCCCTGCCCACGCTGAAGGTCAAGGCGACCAGCGACACGTCGTTCCAGGTGGACGTCACCGGGGCGACACCGGGCAAGCCGTTCTGGCTGGTGCTGGGCGAGAGCCAGTCCCCCGGCTGGACGGCGAAGACCGGCGGCCAGGACCTCGGCAAGCCCCGGCTGGTGGACGCCTACGCCAACGGCTGGCGGGTCGACCCGACGAGCGGCAGCTTCAGTGTCGTCATCGACTGGGCGCCGCAGCACGTGGTCGGCCTGGCGCTGAAGCTTTCGGTCGTCACCGGGGTGCTGAGCCTCGCGGTGCTGATCGCCAGCACCTACCGGCGCCGCCGCGGGCGGACCTGGCGCGACCTGGGCCTGCCCGCGGTACCGGGCGCGGCGAACCTGCCCGGCTCGGGTCGGCCCGGTCCGGGCGCCGCCAGCCTGGCCGAGCTGCCGACCGCCGAACCGTGGCGGGACGCGGCACCGGCCGTCTCCGGGCGGTCGACCGTGATTCTGGCGCTGGCTCTCGGCGCGGTGAGCGTGGTGCTGGTCGGTCCGCTGGTCGGTCTGATCGTCGCGCTGTGCACCGCCGCCGCTGCACGGGTGCCCCGAGCCCGGATCGTGCTGCGTCTGGCGCCCATGGTGTGCCTGGCGGTCAGCGCGCTCTACGTGCTGCAGGCACAGGGCCGGTTCGACCTCCCGTCAAACGGGTCCTGGGTGGCCGCGTTCCACAAGGTCGCCGCGATCTCCTGGCTGGCCGTCCTGTTGCTGGCCGCCGAGGCGGTCATCACCCTCGCGGCCCGACGCCGCCAGCGACCGGCAACGTCCGCCCCCGCGGACGCAAGTCCGGCACGGTAGGCCGAATCTCCGACTCAAAGGTTGCAGAGAGTAACTTCCGGTTACCCTCCGTATAGCATCGCTGCGTCATCTGCTACGAGCGGCTCCTGGTCGACGAGTGCGACCGACCACGGGTCCTGACGAAGGGATGAGGCGCGGGGGTGCCACAGGAAACCACTTCGGATCGGGGGATTTCGCCGCAGGAGGCAACCGACTCCGGCGAAATCAGCCCGACGCACGGTCGGCACGGTCGGCATCGACGATCCGCGACCTGGCGGATCCGGCCGGCCAGGCCACACGGCGCGGGCAAGCAGAGCGTGGGCAGGCACAGCGGGGGGGAGCACAGCTTCACGAGTGAAAACATCCACGCCGGCGGTCGACACGGTGCCGGCAGTGAACACGGTGCAGGCGATCAACACGGTGCCGGCGGTCAACACGGTGCAGGCGATCAACACGGCGCGCACGCCATGGCGGGTCGGCGGCGGCGGCGGTCGAGGCGGCGCACCGCGCTGCTGCGCCTTGCGGTCCTCGTGCCGGTCCTGCTGGCGGGCACGACCATCGCCGACCTCGGCGCGCAGGCGGTGCCGGTGCCCAGCGTCGTCATCGAGGACAACTCCGTCGGCTCCGGGGTCTCCCAGATCAGCTATTTCGGCGACTGGACGGCCTGCGTGGGCTGCTCGCCGAGCACACCCAACGGGCGTTACTCCCGTACGGCCGACGCCTCCAGCGGCGCGGTGCTCCGTTTCTCCGGCACCCAGGTCGACATCTACGGTGTGCTCGCGCCCAACGGAGGCATCGCGACCATCAGCGTCGACGGCGGGACGCCGACCGCGGTCAACACCTACTCCGCCACGCCGTCGGTGGCCCGCATCTACCAGTCCGCCCTCCTCAATCCCGGCATCCACACCGCGGTGCTGGTGAACGTCGGCTGGCGGGAACCGGCATCGGGGGGAATCCAGATCACGTTCGACCGGGCGCAGGTCTTCGTCGAACAAAGCGGYGGGAACCCCGGCAACCGGTCCGGTCAGCCGTGGTACTCCGGGGCGAACGGCGATCCCATCCAGAACGCGGCGAACGTCGACGCCTTCTGYGACCGCCGGGGCAGCCCCTGCGACCTCGCCCATGTGTTCGTCAGCCGGAACAACTGGCAGAACATCGTCCAGCCGTCGTGGACCCAGGCCAACTTCGCCAACTGGCCGGGCCGTCTCGTCATCTCGGTACCTCCCTTCCCCGAGAACTCGGGGAGCACACTCACGGCCTGTGCCGCGGGCGCCTATGACGGCTACTGGCGCACCTTCGGACAGACCCTCAACACCACCGGCAGGCAGAACTCGATCATCCGGATCGCCTGGGAGGCGAACGGCGACTGGTACCAGTGGTCCGGAAGCAACCCGTCGGCCTACATCGGCTGCTGGCGGCACATCGCCGACTCGATCAACGCGACGTCCGATCCGGATCCGCTGCTCGACTGGACCATCAACGCGCACTACTCGCAGAACCCGTCCAGCCACAACCCGCTCGACCTCTACCCCGGTGACAACTGGGTGGACATCATCGGAATCGACGCCTACGACCACTACCCGCCGTCACGGACCCAGGCGGAGTTCAACAACCAGGCCAACGCCATCGGTGGAGTCACCTGGCTCTACAACTTCGCCCGCGCCCACAACAAGCTCTTCGGCATCGGGGAGTGGGGAGTGGTGAGCGGGCGCGACGAGAACGGCGCCGGGGACAACCCCAACTACATCCGGTTCATGCGTGACTGGATGGAGCAGCGTGCCGGGCAGGGCCTGTACTACGAGAACTACTACAGCACCTGCGAGCCACCGAACGTCGGCTCGAACCTGTATCGCCCCACTGATGATCACTGCCTGTTCATCAACAACGCCGCCGCACTGCTCTACACCGATCTGTGGAGCAGCCCCTAGCGGGAGGCCCTCGGAGCGGCGCGTCGCTCGCGGGAACGTGGGGGACCCGCGAGCGACGTCGCCTTGCGTCAACGGACGATCGGACCCGGCGGAGCCACCAGCAGCTCGACCAGCCGGTCCAGCTCCGCCGGGGGGTCGTCGGTGAAGCCGGTGTGGACCGGTGAGGTCTGCACCACCGTGCTGCGGGGAGCGGTCAACCACCTGAACCGCTCCCCGCCGGAAAGCCGCGCGGCCGGGCCGGCGTCCGGGCCGCCCGCACAGACCTTCCGCAGCGCCGTGAGGTGCGCGGCCACCGCGTCGAGATCCACGAACGGGTCGAGGCAGACCAGGCGGGCCTGATCGACCAGGCACCGCGACCCGAGATAGTTCGCCGCCTGGCACCACAGCAGCACCCCGACGTTGACGCACTCGCCCCGGTCGACCCGGGGCATCACCCGGACCATCGCGTACTCGAAAAGATCAGGCACCCAGGCCTCCGCGCAGCCAGTCGGGACGTCCGCCGCGGGTGCCCGCCGAGCGGTCCGGGACGGTCGACGGGGCCGGGACCAGCAGCTCCGCGAGCCAGGGGCGGCGCCCGGAGACCCGGGCGAGCAGCCAGTCGACGTAGGCCGAGCCCGGGGCGTCCGTCCACTCTCCCGGCACCAGGCCGACGGCATCGGCGAGCAGGCCGGCGGTGACCGCCGGCGCGAGCTGGGCATCCGCGGCCGAGAGCAGTTCCGGCGCGTCCGCGCCGAGCACCGGAAGCAGGACGTGGTCGGTGAAGCCGGGCGCGGCGCGGTCCACCGCCGCCTCGATGCCGGCCCAGTCATGGTGCGGATACAGCGCGGCCCCATGATCGATCAGCCACAGGCGCCCGCCCCACACCAGCAGATTCGGGTTCCGCCACGACCTGTCGACGTTCAGGGTGAACGCGTCGAGCCAGATCACGCGGGCGGCGAGCGACGGCTCGACGGCGAACGCGAGCGGATCGTAGGTGATCGACCCGGGCAGGTAGTCCATGCCGAGGTTGCTGCCGGGGCTCGCTCGGAGCAGCTCCTGGACCTCCTGATCCGGCTCGGTGCGGCCCAGATCCGGATCGACGTCGATGACCACGAGCTCTGGCACCGCGAAGCCGAGGCGGCGGGCGAGCTCACCGACGACGACCTCCGCCACCAGCGACTTCGGGCCCTGGCCCGCGCCGGTGAACTTGACCACCCAGGTGCCGAGGTCGTCGCCCTCCATCAGCCCGGGAAGGCTGCCTCCCTCCCGCAGCGGTGTGGCATAGCGAACGGCGCGAACATGACGGAGCACATCCCCCAGCATGCCCGCCGGCCACCGGAGCGGACGGAGCGGGGCACGGACACGAACGCGGACACGGGCCCGTGCCCGGCGGGGCTGGAGCTGAAGCTGGGGCTGGGGGCGTTACCGCGGGCCGGCGACCGCGGGAAATGTGAGCGGGAGCGGAAGGGCCGCGGACATCGACACCCACGCGAGGAAACCCGAACCGGGCACGACCACCTGCCGGAAGGCGGTGAGGTCGAGGCCTTCCGCACCGTCGTCGCCGACCACGTCGTCGAACAGCTCGGCGGAGATGATGAGCGCGAAATCAGCGTGCGGATGTTCCGCGAGCTCGCGCTCGACGATGTCGGCGTCACGCAGGCCGCAGGCCTTCTCGACCGCGCGCCCGCCGAACCCTCGCTCGTCACATCGGGTGATTCCCTGGTGCAGCGCCACCCGAAGCCGTGTTCGTGCCGCGGCACCCGCATTCATCCGGCCGACCGTGAGCCGCAGCCCACGGACGAGATCGCCGACGACCCGCACCTCGTCGATTCCGGGCGGAAAAACCGCGAACTCGTCGCCCTCGGGCCGGGCAAACCAGTGTGCGCACTGGACATCGGCGGCAAGGCAGGCCTCGTCGAGAATCCCTCCCAGCGACCTGTCCGCGGCGACGGCAATGCACAGGCGCCGGATGCCGGGAACCACTTCGTTCACGCTCAGCCTCCGATGGCGACGTTCCAGCGGAATTTACCGTTCATCTACGGAACACCGAATCACCGGTGGCACGCCGAACACATCCTCATGTGACGGGTTTGCGCCCACGGTGTCGACCGGACAACGCAGTGGCCCCACATCCCGTAGCGGCCGCGGGTTCACGGGTCCCGGGTGATTCCGGCCGCCTGGTAGAGCGCGTCGACGTCACGGATCACGATCGCCCGGTAACGGGTGTCCACGATGCCCTGCTGGCGCAGCTCGCGCAGCACCTTGTGCACGGTGGGCTCCGCGGCTCCGACCAGCGCCGCGAGCTCCGGCTGGGTGAGCGCGATCTGCACCCGGCGGCCCGTGCCGTCCGGCGCGCCGGCGCCGTAGGAACGCTCCAGCTCGCAGACGACCCGGGCCAGCCGCATCGCGACCGTGCACCCGCTGAACTCGACCCGCCGCCGGGTCGAGTTGCGCAGCTTGGCGCTCACCGACTGCAGCACGGGCCTGTTCGCATCCGGGTTCGCCCGCAGAAAGGCCAGGAAGGCCTCCAACGACACGACCTTCGCGAGAACGGCCCCGGCCGCGGTGACCGTCGCGGAACGAGGCTCCCCGTCCAGCCCGGCCTGCTCACCGACGAGATCACCGCCGTGCCGGATGGCCAGGAGCGCGAAGCCACCGTTCTCGGTGGTCGCGGTGACCTTGACCCAGCCGCTGAGCAGGAGGACGACGAAGCTGGTGGCGTCACCCTCCCGCAGCAGGACCTCGTCGCTGGCGAACTCCCGGTAACTGCCGAGCGCGACGAACTCCGCACGGGTCGGCTCGGCCAACATGCCGAGCAGGCTGTTCGCCGGCCAGTCCATACGACGCGGACGCTGGCGGTCCGGCCCAGCCGGGCCCACCACCGGAACCATCACCCGCTCCTTCACCTCACCGATCGCACTCCAGGCAGCCGCCTACCGTAACGGTTGATATCACCACGTCGGCGCCTGGGGGTGAAGGTTTGGGTGCAGCAAGCCACGATCACACCCGCACCGCGGCCCGAATCCGGCCCGCGGTGCGGCCGGGCCGCAGGCCGGATCAGGCCCGGTACGGCCGGATCTGCCCGGTACGGCCGGGTCAGACGCGGTCCGCGGGTCAGACGCGGTGCGGCCGGGTCAGACGCGGTGCGGCATCAGCGCGTTCTCGGGGATGACGCCGAGCCGTCCGGCCTGGTAGTCCTCGATCGCCTGCTGGAGCTCAGCCCGCGTGTTCATCACGAACGGCCCGTACATCTCCACCCGCTCCCGGATCGGACGGCCGCCGAGCAGCAGTACCTCCAGGTTCGGGGTGTCGCCGTCCTGGCGCGGGCCCGCCGCGAGGCTGATGCGGTCCCCCGCGCCGAGCACCGCCGTCTGACCGAGCTGCACGGGGGTGTCCTTGGCTCCGACGGTGCCCTCCCCCGCCAGCACATAGACCAGCGCGTTGTACTCCGGGTTCCACGGGACGCTGACGCGCGCTCCCGGGCTGACCGTCGTGTGCACGACCGCGATCGGCGTGTGGGTCGATCCGGGACCACGGAAACCACCCACGTCACCGGCGATGATCCGAACCAGGCTCCCGCCGTCCGGCGAGGCGACCAGAGAGACCTGTTCGCCTTCGATGCTCTGGTACCGGGGCGGGCTGAACTTGTCCTTGGCCGGCAGATTCACCCACAGCTGCACTCCGTGGAAGAGACCACCGCTGACAACGAGCGCCTCCGGTGGCGTCTCGATGTGCAGGATGCCCGACCCCGCCGTCATCCACTGGGTCGCGCCGTCGGTGATCAGACCACCGCCGCCATGGGAGTCCTGGTGCTGGAAGGTCCCGTCGATCATGTAGGTGACGGTCTCGAAGCCGCGGTGCGGGTGCCAGGGAGTGCCTTTCGGCTCACCGGCGGCGTAGTCGACCTCGCCCATCTGGTCACCGTGCACGAACGGGTCACGGTCGGCGAGGCTTACCCCGGCGAACATCCGGCGGACGGGGAAGCCCTCTCCCTCGAACCCGGTCGGGGCGGTCACGACCTTCTTGACGGGCCGCTCGACATCGCCGAGCCCCGGCGCGGACAGCCTCGGCAGGGTGAGGGTGTCGGCGGTGACGGCTGGCATGGTGACCTCCCAGGTGACTCTGTTCCCGTGTCATCGTGCCCCATCCGGACGGGGTGATCCGGGCGAGGGCACGCCTTCCGTGCGCGGCCACCGGCACCTGGCCACCCCCGAGAACCAAGGCTCGGCGAGGCAGCGGCAGAGGCAGTTGCGCACGCAACCACCCCTCCCAACCCGCCGAGCGCCCGGTAACTTCCCGCCGCCCGACCACGCGGACCAGTGGCGGTAGCCGCGAACCACGACCAATTCACCTGGGCGATCCGACGTGGGGTTCGGGCAGGCGTGGAGCTTCTCGGCTGAGGCGTCGTGACAGTAGATCGGCCGGGGCCGACCGCCCCGGGCATGCGGCGCGAACGCCACCGGAACAGCGCCCGACCGCGGTTCGCTCAGAGCGATCGGACTCGGGAACAACCTGCGGCTCCAATAGCTTGAGTGGTTCGTACTCAAGGTTCGTGGGTCATGAACGCTCCAATCGAGGGATGAAGGTCGTATGTCACAGACCAGGCTCCTGCCGCTGCTGCCACTGGACGACACGGTGCTCCTGCCCGGCATGGTGGTTCCGCTCGACCTGTCGGACGCCCGGACCCGCGCCGTCGTGGACGCGGCCCGGGGCGGCCGACCCGGCTTCGTGCCCGAGCCGCGCGCGCCCGGCATCAGCAGCCGCTCCGATCAGCGCCGGCCCGAGCTCCTGCTGGTTCCCCGGGTGGACGGGGTCCGCGCCGACGTCGGCGTGGTGGCCGTCGTCGAACAGATCGGGCGGCTGCCGAACGGTGAGGCGGCCGCGGTCGTCCGCGCCAGGTCCCGCGCCCAGCTGGCGACTGACGGCCCCGGCATCGCCGGCGATGGTGAAGCCGCCATCGGCGACAGCGCCGGCGACGGCGGCAGCGGCGTCGAGGTCGGCTGGGTCGAGGCGACGATCCTCGAGTCGGCCGTGCCCGCCGGCTTCACCGGCACCCTCAGCGCCCCGCTGCGCAGCGGGCATGACGACGCCGACGGTGCCGTGGCCCGCCTCGTCGAGCTCGCGCTCGAGTACCGCACGCTGGTCACCGGCCTGCTGCGCACCCGGGGCGTCGACCAGGTCGCCGACACCGTGGCGGCGCTGGAGAACCCGAGCACCCTCGCCGACACCGCCGGCTACTCGTCCTACCTGTCGGCGGAGCAGAAGCTGGAGCTGCTGCGCACCCTGGACGTCACCGCCCGGCTCGCGAAGCTCATCCCGTGGACGCGGGAGCACGCCGCCGAGGTGGACGTCGCCGAGACCATCCGGCGGGACGTCCAGGAGGGGGTGGACCGTCAGCAGCGCGAGTTCCTGCTGAGACGCCAGCTCGACGCCGTGCGCAAGGAACTCGCCGAGCTGGATGGAACCTCCGAGTCCGCCGACAGGGACAAGGAGGACTACCGGGCCCGGGTCGAGGCCGCCGAGCTGCCGGAGAAGGTCCGCGCGGCGGCGTTGAAGGAGGTCGACAAGCTGGAGCGGACGTCCGAGCAGTCCCCCGAGGGCGGCTGGATCCGCACCTGGCTCGACACCGTCCTGGAAATGCCCTGGAACGAGCACGCCGAGGACACCTACGACATCACCGCGGCGCGTGCCGTGCTCGACGCCGACCACGCGGGCCTGGCAGACGTGAAGGACCGGATCGTGGAGTACCTGGCGGTCCGCCGGCGCCGGGCCGATGCGGGGCTCGGCGTCGTCGGCGGGCGGCGCAGCGGGGCGGTGCTCGCGCTGGCCGGTCCGCCCGGGGTCGGCAAGACGTCGCTGGGTGAGTCGGTGGCCCGCGCGATGGGCCGCAGGTTCGCCCGGGTGGCGCTCGGCGGCGTCCGGGACGAGGCGGAGATCCGCGGTCACCGGCGCACCTACGTGGGCGCGCAGCCGGGGCGGATCGTGCGGGCGATCCGCGACGCCGGCTCGATGAACCCGGTGATCCTGCTGGACGAGGTCGACAAGGTCGGCTCCGACTACCGCGGCGACCCCACGGCGGCGTTGCTGGAGGTGCTCGACCCGGCGCAGAACCACACCTTCCGCGACCACTACCTGGAGGTCGAGCTCGACCTGTCGGACGTGCTGTTCCTGGCGACCGCGAACGTGCTGGAGGCGATCCCCGCGCCGCTGCTCGACCGGATGGAGCTGATCCTGCTCGACGGCTACACCGAGGAGGAGAAGGTCACCATCGCCCGCGACCACCTGCTGCCCCGGCAGATCGAGCGGGCCGGGCTCACCCCGGCGGACGTCACCGTCGACGACGACGCGCTGCGGCAGCTGGCCGGCGAGTACACCCGCGAGGCCGGCGTGCGGGACCTGGAGCGGGCGACCGCGCGGGTGCTGCGCAAGGTGGTCGCCAAGGTCGCCCTGGGCGAGGCAGCGCTGCCGGTCACCGTCGGCGTCGGTGATCTCACCGGCTACCTGGGCCGGCCGCGGCACACTCCGGAGTCCGCGGAGCGCACCGCGCTGCCCGGGGTGGCGACCGGGCTCGCCGTCACCGGCGCCGGCGGGGACGTCCTGTTCGTCGAGGCGTCGCTGGCCGACCCGGAGACGGGCGCGAGCGGCCTGACGCTCACCGGCCAGCTCGGCGACGTCATGAAGGAGTCGGCGCAGATCGCGCTGTCCTACCTGCGCTCACGGGGGGTGGAGCTGGAGCTGCCGGTCGGGGACCTGCGTGACCGCGGGATCCACCTGCACGTCCCGGCCGGCGCGGTGCCCAAGGACGGCCCGAGTGCCGGCGTCACCATGACCACCGCGCTCGCGTCGCTGCTCTCCGGGCGGCCGGTGCGCGCGGACGTCGCCATGACCGGCGAGGTGTCGCTCACCGGGCGGGTGCTGCCCATTGGTGGGGTGAAGCAGAAGCTGCTCGCCGCGCACCGGGCCGGCATCACCACCGTGCTGCTGCCCGCCCGCAACGGGCCCGACCTGGACGACGTCCCGGCCGCGGTGCGGGAGGCGCTCACGGTGCACCTGGTCGCGGACGTCCGCGAGGGGCTGGAGCTCGCGCTGGAACCGGCCTTCGAGGCCGGGCGCTCCAGGACAGCCCTGGCCGCCTGAATCGGCGCCCCCGCAGGGGGTTCGGCCGCCGCGGCACCTGAACGGGCCCACCCGAGGGGGGTCTGTCAGGTGCCGCGGCGCCGGTTGGGCTGGGTCACGCAGAGCAGCTGGTGAACACCGGTGTCACGTTGTCTGTCGGTGTCCAGCAGCAACAACGGCACGCCGCAGGAACCGATGGGACGCAACGCCCGACATCGGCGACACGCCGGGCGTTCGGTTAACACCTTGTGACGCCACCCACGAAACGGCGCTCGGGCAGCTACCTTCGGGGTGTGGATCGTGGCCGGTGTCTTCGGCAGGAGCGCGTCGCACAGGAGCGCATCCTGGCAGTGAGTCGACTACGGGGCCGTCAGCGCCCGCGGGACAATCGCGGGCCGGGGCGCACCCCGACCCGTCCACCGGGTCGGCGTCCACGCTGATCTGGCGGCGGGCCGATCAGGCCCGGGCAGTGATCGGGCCCGAGTGCGGGCGGTGCGGGCCGGCGGGCTAGAGTGGGCGTCTCTACGCAGGCCGTGACGAAGGGTGCGCCCACGTGGACGCCTTTCGGCGAGGCTGGGTTGGTCTGGCGTTGTTCCTCTCCGCCCTCGTCCTGATGCCCGTGCTGGTCGTGCAGTTCCAGCACGACGCGTCCAGGGCATCCGAGGCCGCCGATGACCTTGCCGCACAGCAGACAACTCCGGCCGGCTCGCAGCCGGAACAGACCGGGATGATCGTCGCTCCGACGAGCGCGCCGCCGGGCACTCTCACGCGGTTCGAGGGCGTGGCCGAAGGCACGATCATTCATGGCTTCCAGCGGATCACGCTCAGCACCACAGGCCAGGTCGGCGGGATCAGGTACACCCTGACCGGGCCGGGCGACTTCTCCTACACCCTCGACGCGCAGGCCGCTCCCTACCTGTTCAACCCGCATCCGGGCGGCTGGCTCACCAGCGAGGTCGACGACGGCCTCTACACGCTCAGGGCCGCCGCCGCGAACCCGGGGATCGCGCCCGCCACCATCCGCTTCCGGATCGAGAACGCCGCCGCCACCCCAAGCCACCAGCCGACCTGACCGGCGGATCTGGCCGGCGGACCTGGCTTGCGGCTCATCCCGGCGGACCTGGCCGGCCGTGCCTGCCGGGATGAGCCGGCCTGGCCCTCCCCTGGCAACGGCACCGCCGCCCGGCGAGTATGGACAGCCCGGCCGGACCAGAACCGGGTGGCACCCGGTCACCGCGCAGTGTGCGCACAGTGTCATGGTGTGGCCAGGCTCGCCCGCGATGCGCCGATGCCCGGCTTCCGGCTGCCCGGCACCGTGGGTGCGGCATTCGCCTGCTCGGCGCAGGCAGGCTGGGGCGTAGAGGTAAGTGGAGGGGCGTACGTGACGACAGCGACGGAATTCCCTAATGTGAACGGGATGGATCGTCTGGTTTGGATCGACTGCGAGATGACCGGCCTCGACGCCGGTTCCGACCTGCTACTCGAAGTTGCCTGCCTGGTAACCGACAGCGAGCTGAACGTCCTGGATGAGGGCATCGACCTCGTCCTCGGCGCGCCGGACGCAGCGCTCGACCAGATGCTCCCCGTAGTGAAGGAGATGCACGAGGCCTCGGGGCTCACAGCCGCGGTACGAGCCTCCGAGCTCAAGGTCGACGAGGCCGAGAAGCAGCTCCTCGCCTACATCCGCCGCTTCGTGCCGGACTCACGCAAGGCGCCGCTGTGCGGCAACTCGATCGCGACCGACCGCACCTTCATCGCGCGCTATCTCCCCCAGCTGGACGAGTTCCTCCACTACCGCATGATCGACGTCTCCTCGATCAAGGAGCTCGCGCGGCGCTGGTACCCGCGGGCCTACTACGCGGCCCCGGTGAAGGCCGGCGGTCACCGCGCGCTCGCCGACATCCAGGAGAGCATCGAGGAGCTGCGGTACTACCGGGAGATCCTTTTCGTACCCCAGCCCGGCCCGACGACCGAGGCCGCCCGCGCCGCAGCCGCCGCGATCCGCGCCAGCTGACCTCCCCGAGGGCGCCGGAGGCCAGGTCGCACGGGCTACCGGTCGAACGAGCACAGCTCGCCCGGGCGCAGCTCGGCCGATCAACGCTGATCGGCATTTTTTCCGTTCGAACGCCACCCCGGGCGTCACGGTGGCGTGTTCAACCGGTACGATGGCCCAGCCCGGTCGAGGTCGGGTCCGGTTGATACCGGCATGGTGGGTGTAGCTCAGTTGGCAGAGCACCGGGTTGTGGTCCCGGGTGTCGCGGGTTCAAATCCCGTCACTCACCCCATGGCTCCAACCGGCCCTACCTGGCCCATTTGGCTAGGTAGGGCCGGTTGGGCGGCACGAAACATGGTCATCGGGTTGCGCGCCCTATCCGCGCCCAGGAAATGATCTCGTTGGAGAGCGTCGACGGAGCACCGGACCGCCCGCCTCAGCAGGCACCCGCCGGCCCCACCGCTCCGCCACCCCAGTGCCGGAGCCGGAGCCGATGATCTGAGGGCTACGGCAGCCGATCTGGCGACCGGTAAAGGGCACGGTAGGCAGCTACGGCACAGGCGTGCAGGTTGGGATTGCTCCAGACCCAACGCCCGTGGCGTCACCGTTGGCAGGTTGTTTCCGCTGGCAGGTCCGCGCCCTAGTGAAGAAGTACTTCCCCGGCTTTCCCGTGGCCCTGGCTGCTCCCACCCGGAGAATGGCCAGGATTACGGGCCGGGGCGCTCCGCTGCGGTCAGCACCCGGCAGGTTCACGATCCCGCGCAGACGCCGCCGGGACCGTGTGCACCACGGTCCCGGCGGCCTGACGGCCAAGGCGTCACCTGTCGTCACCCGACCGTCCCGAGCCGGGATCGACTCGCTATATGATCACACTGGTGGGATGAGGCCGATGTGCCGGCCTTTGCCTGCGCAGTGGCGGCAGGGCTCCAGATGCGGAGCAGTCCCGCCCTGGTCCGCGGCACGAAGCTCGAACACCGCCCGCCCACCGCGGCAGGTCAGACAGATCTGGTTGATAACGTTCACCCGCTCCGGGCTGGTATGCGCCCCGGACGGCTGCTCCGCTGTCGTCACCGATGTACCCACCTCCCCGGTCAGGACCAACCGTGGACCGCATCCTCCGGCCGGTCAGCGTGCGGCGCCTCGCCCGCCCAGTGCTCTCGCCACCGGCTGGACGCGCGCCAGGTGCTGTACCGGCCCTGGCCGCCGGCCCCACAAGGACCGGACTCGCTCACCTCCCGACCATCCGTCACCGCCGGAACAGCGGACTGCCTGGTCGCCCGATGACGCTAGCCAACGTCGACATCGTATGGGCCGGAATGCAGCAAAGAGCCGCACTCCCTCACCGGCCGCGCACCGACCGGCCATTTCCGGACACCCGATAGCCTGTCCGCGCCCACCCGACAACGCGGCGGTGACCGGACGTCCCGGCCCAACCGGCGCGGTGCGGCCGCGCCGTACCCGGTTCACCAGCGGCACTCCCGGCCACCGTTCCGACGCTTCCTACCTGGGCCTCTTTCCCAGCCCGGCGCGGACAACGCCATTCCCAGCCGCCCGCTCCTCGATTTCCCGGCAGCAATTCCCCCGGCGGCGCAGCCTCCAAGGGGAACCCGGAAAATCACCGACGGCCGCCAAACGGCCTTATCCCACCGGACCTTCCGCGCGAGGCCATCGAGACATGGATCTCACCGTCAGGAGGCTCCAGCGTGTGGTGACGCCGCACAACCACCTGACGCCGTCCGCAACGTCCACGCCGTGACATCCGTGCCGGGGAATCCGCGCGGTGACGGCCAGCCCGCGTCCCCAGCCACCAGGGCACCCTGCCCGTCGTTTCGGCGCCGGCCACCACTCGGGCCCGGCGACGCCCCTGCCCGGGGCGCCCTCGGTACCGAGGCTCGGGACCTCGGTGCCCCCGGCACCCCGGCACCTCGCACGAACGGCAGGGCCCTGTGGACACCGCGCCTGCGCGAACGGACCGGGCCTGTTTATTCGATATCGAACAGGCCCTGCCGGACCGCGTACATCACTGCTTCCATCCTCGAATGGAGCTGAAGTTTGTCGAGAATATTCCGGACGTGATTCTTCACGGTATTCTCGCTGATGAACAGCTTGCGCGCGATCTCACGGTTCGCGCGCCCTTCCGCCACCAGCTTGAGGACCTCCAGCTCACGCGCGGTCAGATGGGGCGCGTGCGCCCGGGGCCGGTCCTCACCTCCGCCACGGGCCATCGTGGCGAACTCGACCATCAGCTTCGAGGCCATGGACGGGCTGATCAGGCTCTGCCCGCTGTGGACGGCGCGCACCGCGTCCGCCACCTCGTGCGGGGGAATCGACTTCAGCAGGTAGCCGACCGCCCCGGCCTTGATGGCCTCGAACAGGTCGGACTCCTCGTCCGACACGGTGAGCATCACAACCCGCACCCGCGGCACCGATCGCTTGATCGCGCCAGCGGCGGCAATGCCGTCACGACCCGGCATCCGGACGTCCATCAGGACGATGTCCGGCGCGGTGCCGGACGCGAGCACGAGCGCCTCCTGCCCGTCGGCGGCTCGCCCCACCACCGAGATGTCGTCCTCGGTGTCCAGGACGACCTGCAGGCCCTGAAGAAAGAGCTCGTGATCGTCCACGACAAGGACCCGTATCGGCGCCCCGTTACGGGTCGGGTCGGCATCAGCGGCCGACGGCGGCACCACACTGGCCGTCATCACACATCCGGAAATCGGGTTCGATTATTCTGCCTCGCGGCTTCGCCGCCGCGAACGAATGCCGTTTCGGACACCCGCCCACTCTACGTGATGCACCACACACCCGAGGTCGCAGGCACGCGGAAGTCACCTCTCACTCTCGCGGCCTTAACATATCCGACATAGACGGAAGAGTACGCGCATTCAGATCAACTGCCTCCTTCTCGGCAGTTTTCGCGCACATCCCAGCGCCGCCCAGACCCCTGCATCAGCCCCACCACCGGCACCGCGCCTGCCCACCACACACCCCACCACCTGCGTCGACGTCGGATCGGACCGGATCGACAGCACAGGCGCCGGCGCTCGCCGCCGGCCGCACCACGGACTGGAACACCATTCATCTCGATGCATACCAGAACCAGGCAACCCGGCCGAGTAACCCGCACGTCCACGTAACGGCGACTTCATAACCAGTTATCCAGGTCAACTGGATGCACTGGATAACACCGGGTGCAAGACGGCATTGAAGTCTGTTTGGTGGCGCGACGATCCGATCAGAGAGACCCTCGGCAGATGGACGCCTCAGCCAGCACGCCACCGACCCGCCTGCGCCTCAAGCAGGGCACCGCCTGGGCCGATGCCTACGGACGTGCCCGCCAGGTCGCCCCCGAAGCATTCGACGAGGACCGCCTGCTCAATCTCTGGGGCGGCAGGTGGCACCGAAGTGGTAGCCCGTTGCACAGTCTTTCACCCATCGACGGCTCCCCCATCGCCGGGCCACCGATGATGGACCCGGACGAGGCCCGCGAAGCCATCCGCGCCACCCTCGACGACCACAAGGAATGGCGCGACGTCCCGCTCGCCGACCGCCGGGCCCGGGTGACCGCCGCGGTCGAGGCCATGGAGGAGCACCGCGACCTGCTCGCGCTGCTGCTCGTCTGGGAGATCGGCAAGCCCTGGCGCCTCGCCCGCACCGACGTCGACCGCGCGCTCGACGGGGTGCGCTGGTACATCGACGAGATCGAGCCCATGACCGCCGGCCGCACCCCGCTGCCCGGCCCGGTCAGCAACATCGCCAGCTGGAACTACCCGATGAGCGTGCTCATGCACGCCATGCTGGTCCAGATGCTGGCCGGCAACGCCGCGATCGCCAAGACACCGACCGACGGCGGCGCCGCCTGCCTGACGCTCGCCGCCGCCCTGGCCCGCCGCGCCGGCCTGCCGATCTCCCTGGTCTCCGGCTCGGGCTCACGGCTGTCGTCCGCGCTGGTGCGCGCACCGGAGATCGGCTGCCTGGCCTTCGTCGGCGGCCGTTCCGCCGGCGGCCAGGTCGCCGCCGCCCTCGTCGACACCGGCAAGCGGCACTTCCTGGAGCAGGAAGGCCTCAACGCCTGGGGCATCTGGGACTTCTCGCAGTGGGACCTGCTGGCCACCCACCTGCGCAAGGGCTTCGAGTACGGCAAGCAGCGCTGCACCGCCTACCCCCGGTACGTCGTGCAGCGCCAGCTCTTCGACCGCTTCCTCGAGATGTACCTGCCGGTGGTCTCCTCGGTGCGGTTCGGGCACCCGCTCGCCGTCGAGAACGACTCCGACCCGCTGCCCGACCTCGACTACGGCCCGGTGATCACCGCCGAGAAGGCCGCGGAACTCGCCGGCAAGGTCGACGAGGCGATCACCAAGGGCGGTGTTCCGCTGTACCGCGGCGACCTCGCCGACGGGCGCTTCCTGCCCGACCAGGACCGCGCCGCCTACGTCCCGCCGGTGGCCATCCTCAACCCGCCGCCCGCGGCCGCGCTGCACCACGCCGAACCGTTCGGCCCGGTCGACACCATCGTCATCGTCGACTCCGAGGCGGAGCTGCTCGCCGCCATGAACGCTTCCAACGGCGCCCTCGTCGCCTCACTGGCCTGCGACGACGAGGCCACGGCACGGCGGCTGTCCGGCGAGCTCTCCGCGTTCAAGGTCGGGGTCAACAAGCCCCGCTCCCGCGGCGACCGCGCCGAGCCGTTCGGCGGGCGCGGCGCATCCTGGAAGGGCGCGTTCGTCGGCGGCGAGCACCTCGTCCACGCCGTCACCGTCGGCGCCGACCCGAACGAACGCCTCTACGGCAACTTCCCGTCCTACTCCCTCTACCCCGAGACGTAGAGCCGTTCCGTCAGCTCGCCGCGAGCGAGCGCAGCACGGTTGTCAGCGCGGCGGCACCGGCGGCGCAGTCGGCTGCCTCGGCGTGCTCGGCCGGCGAGTGCGAGACGCCGGTCGGGTTGCGCACGAACAGCATCGCGGCGCGGACGCCGTGCGCGGCCAGCACACCGGCGTCGTGCCCGGCGCCGGTGCCGATGACGGGAGCCCCGCCGAGCAGCCCGGCGAGGTCGGCCGCCAGCGCCGGGTCGAACCTGGTGGTCGAGGTGAACGACTCCTCCACCGCGCGCGCCCCGAGGGTCTGCTCGATCATCGGGACCAGCCGGCGCACGGCCGCCTCGTCCGCGCCGCGGCCGTCGAGCCAGCCGGTCGCCGCCGACGGGATCGCGTTCACCCCGTTCGGGACGACCCGGACCTTTCCCACGGTCGCGACGCAGCCGAGCGTGGCGGCTGCCTCGCGAGCGGTGAGGATCAGCGACGCGAGCGCGAGCGCGGGGTCGTCGCGGTCGGCCAGCCGGGTGGTGCCGGCGTGGTTGGCCTCACCGGTGAAGTCGAAGCGCCACCGCCCATGCGGCCAGATCGAGGAGGCGACGGCGACCGCCGACCCTTCGTCGACGAGCCAGCGGCCCTGCTCGATGTGCAGTTCGACGAACGTGCCGACCCGGGCTAGGGCCTCGTCGTCACGGCCCAGCGCACGCGGGTCCCGGCCGGCCGCGGTGAGCGCCTGCGCCAGCGTGATGCCATCGCCGTCGGTCAGCGCGAGGGCGCGGTCGGGCGACAGCGCACCGGTCAGCACCCGCGAGCCGGCGCAGGCCACGCCGAAGCGGGCGCCCTCCTCGTCGACGAAGTTCACGACACCGATCGCGCGCGCCGGGGTGAAGCCGTCGCGGCGCAGCGTGTCGACGGCCCGCAGCGCCGCGACCACGCCGAGCGGGCCGTCGAAGTTGCCGCCGCCCGGCACCGAGTCGAGGTGGGAGCCGGTGACGACACCGGGCCGCCCGGCCCGCAGGGATGCGTCCGGGTCGCCCCACCAGGCCCACTGGTTGCCGACCCGGTCCTCGGTGACGTCCAGCCCGACGGCCTCGGCGGCACCGCGGAACCACTCCCGCAGGGTGTGGTCCTCACGGGTCCAGGCGAAGCGCTGGTACCCCCCGGTCGAGGCCCGCCCGACGCCGGCGATCTCGCCCAGCATGTTCTCGACCGCCGCCGCGCTCTCCATCGCGCTCTCCCCACTCATCGCATCTCGGCTCATGACATCCCGGCTCGCGACATCCCGGCTCGCGACATCCCGGCTCATCGCATCTCGCCGGCGCCGACGTACGGGTACCGGCTGGTCAGCGGGTCGTCCTCGGCGAAACGCCCGAGCCGGAAGTCCGCCGCCGGGATGCCCGGGTCGCGGCTGTCGCCGTCGAGGATCAGGTCGGCCATCAGGGTGCCTACCGCTGGACTGATCTTGAACCCGTGGCCGCTGAAACCGGCCGCCAGGAACAGGCCGGCCGGGCCGGCCGGCGCGACCGGCGCGATGACCGGGTTCCAGTCGGGGGTGATGTCGTAGCAGCCGGCGTAGGTGTGGGCGACCGACGGCTCGGGGAACGTCGCGAAGCGGTGCAGCACCTTCTCGGCGGCCCGTTCCAGCCCGGCCTCGCTGGCCTGGTTGGAGTAGTCGTCCGGGTCGGCGAACGTCGGCTGGCTGTGGTCGCTGTTGCCGACCAGCAGCTCACCGGAGCCCTCGATCCGCGCGTACTGCAGGCTCACCAGGTCGGAGAGGACCGGCAGGTCACGCAGCGGCACACCGGCGTCGACGACGAGCAGCTCCGAGCGCAGCGACTCGATGGGCAGCTCGACGCCGACGCCGGCCATCAGCGCGCCCGACCACCAGCCCGCCGCCACGACGACGATGTCGGCCTCGACCTTCCCACCACCGGCCAGCTCGACGCCCGTGACCGCGTCGCCGGCGGTCAGGACCCGGGTCACCGGCGTGCTCTGCCGGATGCGGGCGCCACCGTCGCGGGCCTGGAAACCGAACTGGGTCGCCAGCTGTGAGGCGTCCGCGTATCCGCCGCGTGGCTCGTAGGCGAACGCGGCCAGGTCGTCGAGGCGCAGGTACGGCCACAGCGCCCCGGCCCGGTCATGGCCGATCAGCTCGACGTCGATCCCGAGCGCCTGGTGGGTCGCGGTGTTGGCCCGCAGCGGCTCGACGTTCTCGGGCCCGACGGCGACCAGGTAGCCGACCTGGCTGAACCCGATGGCCTCGCCGAGCTCCTCGAAGACCGGCAGGCTCCGCCAGGCCATCGCGGCGATCGAGGGCACACCGTAGTGGCAGCGCACGATGCCGCTCGACTTGCCGGTGCCGCCGCTGTTCAGCGTCGCCCGTTCGAGGATCAGCACGTCACCCACCCCGCGGGCGGTCAGCGCCCGGGCGATCGACAGACCGATCAGCCCACCGCCCACGATCACGACTCGTCCGCCGGTCATGCCACCTCCTGATGCGTACGTACAGGCCGCCCGCGCCGCGCCCGTCCCGACGCTAGTCAGCCGTCGCCCTCGTCACCTCCGCTCGCTGTAGGAAGAACGGGGAGCATGATGAGACAGCTGAACCAACCGAGCGCGTGGGCGAGGGCGAACCGAGCCAGGTCGGAGAGGCGGCACCGAACAGCCCGTGGGACTGCAGGACATCGCCGAGGATCTGGCCGCGCGGCTGGGCCGTTCGGTCGCGATCGACGACCTGGACGCCCGGCTGCTGGCGCACACCGCGCACGAGGAGCCCGTCGACCAGTTCCGGATCGACTCGATCATGCTGCGCCGGCCACGGTCGGAGAACACGGTCACCCGGCACGCGCGCAGCTTCGGCATCGACACGGCCACCGGCCCGGTGCGGATCCCCGCCAGCCCGCGGCTCGGCTCGTTCGCGCGGGTCTGCGTGCCGGTCCGCTGCTCCGGGACGTTGCTCGGCTACCTCTGGCTGTTCGACGAACCGACGCCCGTGCCGGACGACGATCTGGAGCCGGCGCGCGCGGCCGCCGCGGCCGCGGGTGAGGAGCTCTTCCGCGAACGCCTGCTCGACGACCTGCGCCGAGCCGCCGAACGCGAGCTGCTGCGGGACATCCTCAACCCGGACGACGAGGTGCGCCGGCACGCCGCCGCCCGCCTCGTGGCCGACCACGGCATCGCACCGGACGCCCGGGTGCTGGCCGTCGCCGTCGTGATCGACCAACGGGCGTCCGCCACCAATGCCGACGATGCCGACGCCACCGACGCCACCGACGCCACCGACGGCACCGACGGCACCGACGGCACCGACGGCACCGACGGCAACCGAACCGGCGCCGCCAGCCTGGGAGGGACGGTCGAGCTGGATCTGGCCCTGCGGCGGGCGCGGCAACGCCTCACCCCGACACGGGCGCTGGGCATGACCACCAGCGCCACCGGCGGCGTCCTGCTGCTGATGCACCCCAGGCTCCCCCGGCGCGAGGCGCTGCGGGCCGAGGCCGAGCGGATCCACGCGGACCTCGCGGCGCACCTGCCGGCGTCCGCCGTCTGGGTGGGGCTCGGGCCGGAACGCCCCACTCTGCGGGAGGGCGCCGGCAGCTACCGGGAGGCGCTGGAGACGACCCGGGTCGCCCGCCTGGTCCCGTCGCTCGGCCAGACGGCGTTCTCCGACCAACTGGGTGTGTACGGGCTGCTCGCCCGGCTGCCGCTGGAATCCCTGGAGTCCAGTGCGCTACCGGCGGGGCTGCGCCGCCTGCTCGCCGCGGACCGGTCCGGTGCGCTCGTCCAGACCCTGGAGACGTATCTGGACCTCGGCGGCGACCCGGCCCGCACGGCGGCGCGCCTGGTCATCCACCGCACCACGCTCTACTACCGCCTCGGCCGCATCGCCGACCTCACCGGCCTGGACCTGCGCGACGGAAACGACCGCCTCGCCCTGCACCTCGGCCTGAAACTGCGCCAGATGCTCAGCCGTAGAACGCCCCAGGCGTAGGGCGCACGTCAGGCACAGGGCACGTCAGACACCGGGCACGTCAGACACCGGGCGCCTCAGACGTAGGGACGTAGGCCGTGCTCGGCGAGCGGGCCGAGCCGCAGGCCCGCGTCGTCACAGCGGGCCGCGAGCTCGGGCAGCGCCCCCAGCGCGCTGCGCCACGCCCCGGGCGCCGAGGTGCAGTCGCTGTCGTGCAGCAGCACCGTGGCGCCGCCCCGCAGGTCGGGCTCGATCGTCGCCAGCACGTTGGACGGGGTGGCGGTCGCCGTCCAGTCCCGCCCCCAGGCCGTCCACAGAACGGGGGTGAGGCCGAGGCGGCGGGAGGCGGCGAGCACCCCGGACGACAGCACCCCATGCGGCGGCCGGACGTACCGCGGTGCCCGGCCGGTCGTCTCGGCGAGCAGGTCACGGGTCCGCGCCAGCTGGTCGTAGGTCGACATCGGGCCCCGCAGCAGCATCGGGCGGTGGTCCCACCCGTGGACCGCCAACTCGTGCCCCGCCGCTGCCATCTCCCGCACCAGGCCGGGCGAGCGCTGTGCCATCCCGCCGAGGACGAAGAACGTGGAGCGGACGTCAAGCTCGTCCAGCACCTCGAGGAAGTTCGGGGTGGAGACCGGGTCGGGACCGTCGTCGAAGGTCAGCGCGACATGGTCGGAGCGGCCGACCCCGGCCAGCGCGGGCGTGACCGCGGTACGCAGCCGGCGAAACGTCGCCAGTGACGGCAGGCCGTGGAGCAGCGCGGCGGCCGCCACGAGCCCGCCGCCCGCCGTCGCGAGGCCCGCTGCTCCGCGGCCCCGTCGCGTTTCCTGTCGCCGCATGCTCCCACCGCCGTACGCCACGCCGTTACAGGACACATCCCAGCCACGCCGCTACCGGCCAGGCCGCTGCCAGTCGGGCCCCCCATGACGGACCAGCCCCCGCTGCACACTGTGCCACAGCATCGTCGCCGTTCCGTGCGACCCGCACATTCCGTCACCACCGTACGTGTATTTCCACCTGCGAAGTTCACCGGAGGAGGGGTGGTCGCCCTCAGCGCGTAACAATGACAAGGCCATCAGGGTCCGGCTCGACACCGCGACCCGACTCGACACCGCAACGCGATGGCCGGCAGCACCGGGGTTCCGATGGACGTCAGTCGTGGCCCCCTATCGACAGCCACCTCCTACGGACGACCAATCGTGACCCCTGGAAGCGGCGCGCTCACGCGGATGCAGGACGATGTCACGGCGTGGTCTGTCCGTGTCCGAACGTGATACTGGTCCGGGGCGAGGCCCCGGCGATCACGCGTCGGCGAACTTGGAGGGGAGTCGCGCTGAACATCCCACGCATGGGCGCCATCGGCTGGATGTTCGTGGGCGCCGTCGTCCTCGCCGGGATCGCGCTCAGCGCCGGCCGGCAGGACCCGGACGAGGCACGGATCGTGCTCTGGGGCGACTCGCTGGCCTGGGAGGCCCGCGACTCGTTCGTCGCGGCCGCGCAGGCGGATGGCTCCAGCAAGACGCTCACCCGGACCTGGGGCGGCACGGCCCCCTGCGACTGGCTCGATGACATGCGCAAACAAGCCCGCCGCTGGGATCCGACCGTCGCCGTGCTCTCGTTCTCCGGCAACACCGGCTCCGACTGCATGCGCGACCGGGACCTGCTCACCGCCTACCGCACGGACGTCACCGAGGCCGTCGAGATCCTGACCCGCCGCGGGGTCGAGGTCGTTCTCACCGACTCCCCGCCCCGCAGGGACCAGCCGGTCGGGGCCGACGGGCTGACCGAGCTCGACCGGCTGTGGCGCGACATCGCCAGCATGCGGACGAACGTCCGGGTGGCCCCGGCCGGGGAGGTCCTCACCTTCAAGGGCCTGTTCATGCCGCGGTTGGCCTGCGAGGCCGGCGAGGCCTGCGAGAAGGACGGGCAGGTACCCGTGCGCAGCCCGGACGGTGTGCACTTCTGCCCGATCATCATGCCGCCGATGACCCCCTGCCCGACCCGTTCCTTCGGCGCCGAACGCTTCGGCCGCGCCCTCGCGGAGGCCGCCCAGCCGGAGGACACCGCCGCCGCCTGACGGGCTCGTCGACGTCGAGCACCAGCGGCACGGCCGGGCACCAGCGGCACGGCGAACCACCAGTGGCAGGGCCAACGACCAGCGGCACGGGCAAAGACCAGTGGCACGGCCGGGAACCGGCGGGTGCGATCAGACGATCCTGAAGTCGATGCCGAGCAGGGAGGCCGCGGCCCGGTAGTCGGCCGCGCGATGCCCCACCGAAAGCGACCAGTGATGGCCGACCCCTGTCACGGACCAGTCATCGACCCACTCACCGGGATCACGCCCGAAGTCCACCCGGCTCGTGGTGTTCCCGATGGCGAGCAGTGGCCCCGGGACGACGGACCCCTGCGAGGCGATGAACGACAGGCTCCCGTCCGCGTCCTGCCCGAGCCCGAGCAGCGTGACCGGCCCGTGCCGGACGTCGAACTCGACGGAAACGCCCCAGCCACGCTTGCCGTGGTAGACGCCGAGGCCGCGCAGAAGCGGTTCACGGGAGGAGACGGCGAGGTGCGCGGGACCGTCGTGCCCCATCTCGACCACCATGTCCTCGAAGTCCAGGGCCTGGATCTCGCAGAACGAACCGCCGGCCCCGGCGGCCTGGGTGGCGAGCTGCGCGACGGTCGTGCGCAGCTCGTACTCGCCGGTCGTGGGTACGCCGCGCCCGGTGAGCAGGGAGGCTCCCAGGATCATGCCGGCCCCCAGCCGCTCGTGCAGCTCACCGCCAAGGCCCCGGTGGTAGTAGGAGAGCGAGTCGAGGTCGAAGTCGTCAACCAGACGGTCCAGGGCCACCGAGACCCGTGCGCCCCAGGCGAAGTCCTCCTCCCGCACGCTCTCGTCGAGCGTGAAGACGGTACGGGCGAGCGTCATCCGGTCCGTGACGTCCGCGTCGGTAACCGCCTCGGCCCGCACCCGGAGGTCGTCGAACTCGAGCACCTCGACGTGCGAGCCGAACGTCGCCGGCAGGAGCGTCAGGTCGGTCGAGACGTCGAGCATGCCTGGGTAGAGGTGGCCCATCAGCCCGTGGCGGGCTGTCCGCAGCGCGGCGCGGATGCGGGCCGCGGTGATCCACTGCTCGATCCGCCGCCACGCGCTTTCCTGGTGCAGCCACCCGGAGACGGAACGGAACGGGATGCCAGCCCGGCGGAACACGTTGCCGACCTCGGGTACGGAGCACTGCCCGCAGTAGGCCAGCCACGCTCCGGTGTCGAAGCTGGCGTGGTCCATCCGCTCGGTCGGCTGCAGGTCGATCACCAGCACCGGGGTGTGTGAACGCTGGGCGATCGGCAGAACCATCGACGAGGTCAGATAGGTGGTCAGGAACATGACGATGAGGTCGCAGTCGGCCCGTCGCAGCTTCTCCGCCGCGGCCGCGCCTTCCTGGGCGTCGGAGATGAAGCCGACGTCGATCACGTCGGCGTCCATCCCCTGGAAGCGCTCGGAGACGTGGCGCGCGGACTCCCGCAGCTGTGGCAGCAGGCCGGGGAACTGCGGCCAGTAGGTACCGAGACCGCCGGCGACCAGCCCGACCCGGGTCTTCCTCCTGGTCCGCACCCGCAGAGGGTCATCGAGCTCGCTGGTTCGTCCGGTCATCGTTGATCCCTTTCGGCTCGGGCTCGGCGCTCGCACACCGCGGATTTAATCGATTAAAACAGGCCTCGCCCCCATCATGGGCCTTCCGGGGATGGTCAGCCACCGTGGGACCGCCGGAACGCCAGCAGCCCTCGTCGGCCCCGGTCTCGGGCGGTCAGCCAGAAAGCACGGTCAGCCGGGGACCGCCGGGGCCGAGTCCCGCACCACGAGCGACGGCGTGAGGATCGTGGCGGCATGAACGTGCGTGGCGCCCTCCGAGAGCTCCGCGAGCAGCTTGCCCAGAGCCACCTCGCCGAGCCTGCGCTTCGGCTGCGCGACGGTGGTGAGCGGCAGCGCGCCCCCGGCGGCGAGGTCGAGATCCCCGTACCCGACGACCCGCGCGTCCCGGGGCGGGGTGATGCCACGGTCGACGAGACCGCGTATCACCCCCACGGCGAGCTGGTCGTTCGTGCAGAAGATGCTCAACGGGCTGCCCGTCTCGGCGATCCGCAGGCCGATCCGACGGCCCTCGCCCACCGACATCTCGTCGACCTCGAACTCGACGAGCCGGTCCGGGCCGAGGCCCGCCCGGGCGAGTGCCTGGAACGCTCCCCGCCGCCGGTTCTCGCACTGCGGAATCGATCGGTGCCCGTTGACGAGGCTGACCGGACCGCTGGTGGTCCGCACGAGATGCTCGACGGCGATGCGCCCGCCCTCCACATCGTCGACGGCGACCGAGCATCCTTCGTCCTCGGCGACGACACGGTCGACGAGCACGAGCCTCGCGCCCACGATCCGCAGCTGGGACAACCGTGAGGGGTCGGCGTTCAGCGGCACGACGAGGGCGCCGACGGCGCGCTGCTCGGCCAGCCGGTCGAAGTGCCGCAGTTCCCGGGCGGGGTCATCGTGGCTGACGCACAGCGCGACCATGTACTGCTCACGGTCGGCGGCATCCGACACGGCGTTCGCGATCGCCGCGTAGAACGGGTTGACGATGTCCGGCACGACCAGGCCGACCAGCCGGTTCGCTCCCTGCCGCAGGGTGGCGGCAGCCCGGTTCGGCACGAAGTCGAGTTCCTCGATCGCCGCGAGGACCCTGGCTGTCGTCTCGGGTGACACCAGGTGTGGCCGGTTGATCACGTTCGAGACCGTCGCCGTGGAGACGCCCGCCCGCCGGGCCACGGCCGCGACCCCGAGGCCGCCCTTCACCACGGGACCACATCCTCGACCTTCCGATCCACCTTCCGACAGATGCTAGTGGGGCGCCGTCGGCATGCGCAGACGCCCGCAGGCCAGCGCCGTCCTCAGGAGAACGGCTGAAACAACACGGTCCGTCGAAGCCCGGCAGCGGTTCCTGCGGCGGTTCCTGCGCGAACATCCCGGCCACGCGCTGGACGGCTGGCCGCTGCCGGCCCGATTGGTTTCCTACCGGAGCGACAGCTCACGCCACGCTAGTTTGGGGCCACCCGGAAGCAGAGGAGTGCCCGTGGGCAAGGTGGTCATGTACAGCTCGGTGTCGGTGGACGGCTTCGTCGCGGACGAGAATGACCAGCCCGGACCGCTGTTCGACTGGTTGACCAGCGGTGACGTCCCGTTGGACGAAAGCGGCGAGGTGAAGGTGTCGCAGACGTCCTACGACTACACCCGGCCGTACTGGGACCAGATCGGGGTGACACTCGTYGGCCGCCACGTCTTCGACATCACGGACGGCTGGGGTGGGAAGCCTCCGAGCGGGATCGACCACGTGGTCGTCGTGACACACCGGCCGGAGCCCGAGGGCTGGGACCCCGAGGCGCCGTTCCACTTCGTCGACGGCGTCGAGGCAGCTGTTGCCAGGGCACAGGAGCTTGCGGGCGACCGTGTGGTCGAGGTCGCCGCCGGCGAGGTCGGTGGCCAGGTGCTTGCCGCAGGTCTGGTCGACGAGGTGCGCATGGACGTCGTACCCGTCGTGTTCGGGTCCGGCAAGCGCTACTTCGGGTCGGTCCACGCGCAGCACCTGCTGGAGGATCCTGACGTGATGATCCAGGGCAACCGGGTGCTTCACCTGCGCTTTCGGGTGCGGAAACGAGGTTGAACGCCAGGCTAGAACGGTGAATCCGCCTTGGAAGCAGTAGTTACCCCCGAGCGCGCGGGGGGCGGAACAGCCGCCTCACTCGCAGACCGCCCTCGGGGCACGACCAGCCGTGAGGGAACATGCGCCACCTCCGTGGTGGGCACCGGCACCCGGCGGCGGATGGTCTGTGCGCAGACCCGGGCCGCATCGACGAGCACGACGAGCGCGAGCAGCGCGAACAGCAGCGCCAGGACACCGTCCACCGTGGAGTTCAGCACGACCCTGTGCATGTCACCGATGCTTTTGGCCGGCGCCAGGATCCTGCCGTCGTCGAGCGCGTCGGCGTAGCGGTCCCGCTGGGCGAAGAACCCGACCCTGGGGTCCGCGGAGAAGACCTTCTGCCAGGCCGCGGTGAAGGTGACCGCGACATCCCAGGCGAGCGGGGCACCGGTGACCCAGGCCCACCGCACCCGCCCGCTCTTGACGAGCAAGGTGGTCGCGACTGTCAGCGCGACGGCCGCGAGCAGCTGGTTGGCCATCCCGAACAGCGGGAAAAGCTGGTTGATCCCACCGAGGGGATCAGTCGCCCCGGCCCAGAGGAAATAGCCCCAGGCACCGACCACCAGGGCGCTGCTCAGCCAGACTCCGGGCCACCAGCTCACCCGGCCGATCGGTTTCCACAGGTTCCCCAGCGTGTCCTGAAGCATGAACCGCCCGACCCGGGTGCCGGCGTCCACGGTGGTGAGGATGAACAGCGCCTCGAACATGATGGCGAAGTGGTACCAGAACGCGGCCAGCCCGCCGCCGCCGAAGGCGCCGGAAAGAATGTGGGACATGCCGACGGCGAGCGTCGGGGCACCGCCGGTGCGAGCTACCAGCGTCGGCTCGCCCACGGCCCGGGCCGCGGCGTCGAGTGCGTCCGGGGTGATGGTGAAGCCGAGGTGGGCGACCGCGGCCGAGGCCGAGGCCGCCGTCTGCCCGACCACTCCGGCGGGCGCGTTCATGGCGAAATAGAGGCCAGGAGTCAGAGCCGCCGCGGCGATCAGCGCCATCAGGGCGACGAAGGACTCGACCAGCATCGCCCCGTAGCCGACCAGCCGTATCTGGGACTCTTTCTGGATCATCTTCGGGGTGGTGCCGCACGCGACGAGCGCGTGGAATCCGGACAGCGCGCCGCAGGCGATGGTGATGAACAGGAACGGGAACAGGCTGCCGGCGAACACCGGCCCGTTACCTCTGGTCGCGAAGGGGCTGACCGCCTCCGCCTGGAGCACCGGTAGCTCGACGACAACGCCCACGGCAAGCAGACCGATGGTGCCGATCTTCATGAAGGTGGAGAGGTAGTCGCGTGGCGCGAGCAGCATCCACACCGGCAGCACCGAGGCGACGAAACCGTAGCCGACCAGGCAGATGACCAGCGCTTTCGGGCTCAGGGTGAAAGCGGAGGCGAGCCCCGACTGCTGTACCCAGCGGCCGGCGACAATCGCCGCGAACAACGCCGCGACGCCGAGGGCGGTCGCCTCGGCCACTCGTCCGGGCCGAATCGCCCGCAGGTAGAGACCCATGAACACCGCGATCGGGATCGTCATCGCGATCGAGAAGGTGCCCCATGGCGAGTGCGCGAGCGCATTCACCACGACGAGTGCGAGCACCGCCAACAGGATGATCATGATTGCGAAGACGGCGACCAGCGCGGCCACCCCGCCCACCGGGCCGATCTCGTCCCGGGCCAGCTGGCCGAGGCTCCTGCCGTCACGGCGCACCGAGAAGAACAGGGTGATCATGTCCTGCACCGCGCCGGCGAAGATCACGCCGACGACGATCCAGATCGTGCCGGGCAGATAGCCCATCTGCGCGGCCAGGACCGGGCCGACGAGCGGGCCGGCCCCGGCGATGGCGGCGAAGTGGTGGCCGAACAGCACCCGCCGGTCAGTCGGCTGGAAATCGACGTCGTTGGCGAGACGCTCGGCCGGCGTCGCCCGGGTGTCATCCACGCGCAGCACCCTGTCCACCAGGAACCGTGCGTAGAAACGGAAGGCGATGGCGTAGGAGCCCAGGCCCGCGACCAGCATCCAGAGCGCGGACACCGACTCGCCCCGGGACAGCGCGAGCACAGCCCAGCCAACCCCGCCGGCCACCGCCACGATGGTCCAGACGGCGATCGACCGCACCCGTCCGGCCCTGCCGGCGGTGTCGACGATGCCGCGATGCGCGGTCACGAGCCACCATCCCTGATCGCCCCGCTGGACAGACCCGCGAGACCGACATCCGGCGGCAGATCGCAGCTGAAGCRCCGCAGCCCGAACCGGCGGCGGCAGTCCACCGCGATCGCCCGGCCCACCAGGTACGGGTAGGCCCGCGGATGGGCCACGGCGCTGTCGGGCGGGTCCGTGTCGAGCGGGCGGAAGCCGCGGTACCCGCGCGTGACGGCCCTCGGCGCCGTGCGCAGCCACGGCTGGCCGGCACATCCGCAGCACAGCCCCAGCCCGGCCCAGTCGAAAACGATCATCTCGTCCGCGCGAAGCGCCGTGCACGCACGGCCGGTCAGGCGGATCAACGCCGGCACGTCCTCATGAGCGGAGTCCACCGACATGACACACGAAAAGCAACGACCTGGCTACATACAGTTTTCGCGTCGCCGCGGCGAGCCTCGGCGCCCAGGCCGGCGCGGTGGAGCGGCAGCAGTGCGGCCAGCCAGAACGGGGCAGCGCCCCGTCACGACGCTGTGACGGGGCGCTGCTTTCCCTCCGCTGCGGCCGGCCTGACATCCGGGAGGCTGTTCTGCCAGGCCGACCGCGGGAGGCCTGTCGCGCACGGGGCCGGCCCGCTGACGTGCGGGGCGCGAAGCTCCGAGCGCTGGGTGCTGAGTACGTGAGTACTGAGTTACTTACTGGAAGTCGGTCGGAACCGGCTCGGACCATTTCCGGTCCGTGCCCGGCCAGCACAGCCACGGCTTCTCGGCGGTCGCCCCACCGATGAACTCGAACTTGCCGCCCTTGTAGGTCAGCAGGCTCATGCACTCCTGCTTCGGCCCGTGGGTGGCCGGGTCGTCCTGGGTCGGCATTTCGTGCTGACGTGACCAGTCGATCGCCGGGACGAGGCCGCCCGCGGTGAAGGAGGTCAGGGCGTTCGTCGCCTTGACGACGGAAGCCTGGGTGAATCCGGGGCCGGCGGCCTTGATGCCCTGGTAGGCGGTCTCGGCGGCGATCCAGCCGTACTCGGCGAGCTCCGTCAGCTTCGACCCGCTCTTTTCCATCCACTTCTTGAACAGGGCGAGGCCGTTGCCCTCCCCGTTCGATTCGAAGGGCCGGAAGGCGACACCGAGGACGTCGCCCTCGAACAGGTCACCGGCGCCCTTCATGAAGGTCAGGTCGTAGGAGTTCGACTGCAGGATCGGGACGTCCGCCATGCCCTGCCGCTTGAGCTCCTGGGCGAGCGTCTTCTGGCCGTTGATGTCGAAGCAGCTGACGATGAACTCGACGCCGGCGTTCTTCATCGCGCTGACCTCCGGGCCGATCCCGTTCGGGATGCCGAAGGCGATGCCGTTGTTGGTGTAGACGACCTGCTGGCCGGTTTCCTTCGAGTAGAGCTTGATGGTGTCGGTCGCCGCGTTCGCGCAGTCCTTGGAGCTCTGCGAGACACCGTAACCCAGGGTGGCGATCTTCTTGTCACCGAGGACCTTGGGTGCGTAGGCCATGAAGTGGCGGGTGCAGGCGATGCACTCGACGCCGTTGCTCGCGTAGATCGAGTCGTGGCCGTTCATGTCATCCGGGTACCACGGGACGGAGTAGACCGGGATGCCCGCGTTCGCCAGGTCCGGCCAGCCGGTCGCCAGCATCGGGACGCTCAGGGTCGCGAAGGTGTCATTGTCGTTGATGATCTGCAGCGAGCCCTCCTTGTTCTTGGCAAGGGCGTCGTCGATCGTCGTGGTGAGCTTCAGCTTCCGGCCGTCCAGGCCGCCCTCGCTGTTGCGGTAGTCGAAGTAGGCGTTGATGCCCTGGATGAAACAGTCGTAAAGGCAGGTGCCCAGCGGGTTGTTCGTCTTCGTGCCGATAGCGGCGAAGTGGATCTCGTCGGCGGTGACGCCCGGCGAGGCGTTGGCCTCGCGCGACACCGGGGTGTCGGGGGTCTTCTCACCACCCGAATTCGAACAGGCGCCGACCAGAAGGCCGGCGATGACAACGACAGAGGATATCCAGGATAAGTGTCGTCTCATCAGACCGAAATCCCTTCGCAACGCCATGCGATGTGCAAGGCTTGATGAATTGAACCAGTGTCTCGGCGCCGGAGCCGATTCCGTCGCCTTTAATCAGATACAGCGCGCTCCCGGCCGCGAGCCGATCACCGGTAGCGATCGGCCGGGCATTGGCCGGGCCTCCCGGTGACCCGCGGGTTGCCCCATCGGCTGGACCACGCTCCTCGGCTGACGGGCCGGGCCCGAGGCCACCAGCGGGGCCCGGCTGGATCCGGGTTCCGCACACGGCAACCTGCCCATCTCGACCTCCAGGAGTCACCGGCCACCATGCGCGCCCACTTCCTCACAAGTCTCCGCAACGGTGCGTATTGTTAATGCATCGGCACGTCTGTGTCTAGGCTTAGGCGCCGTGACCGATGCCCGCCGGGGTAGACCCCGCAGCGACCAGGCCGACCGCGCCATCCTCGGCGCCGCTGCGGACCTGCTCACCTCTGTCGGCTACGAGCGGCTCTCGGTCGAGGGCATCGCCGCCCGGGCGGGCGTGGCCAAGCAGACGATCTACCGGCGCTGGCCCTCCAAGGCCGCGGTGGTCGCGCAAGCCGTCCTCGCCGCGCAGTCCGGGGTTGCGATCGCCCCACCCGCGGACACCGGCGACCTACGCGCCGACCTGCAGGAATGGGCGCTGCAGTACGGGCTGTGGCTGGCCGATCCGGTCGTGTCAGCGATGATTCGCGGGCTTGTCGCGGCGGCGGTGGACAGCCAGACCAATGCCACCCGGCTCTACGACCACCTCGCCGACCCGATCCGCACCGCGATTCTCAGCCGGCTCACCCAGGAGGCGGAACGGGGCACGCTCCGGAAGGGCGCCGACCTCGACGCGCTCATCGACGCCATCCTCGGCACCATGCTCTACCGGGTGCTCTCCAGCCTCACCGACGACCCCAGGCCCGACCTCGGGGGGCTCGTGGACATCCTCGTCGACGGGGTGAGGGCTCAATAAACGCCGCCCCAGCCCACCACCTTTCGGTAGGTACGGGCGGCGACCTTCCAGGCGGCGCGCTCCCCCGCCGCGCTGTCGGTGAGGACGGCGAAGCCGATCTGCTCCCCGAAATCCGGGCCGTTCGCCAGATGGACCCGGAACCGGACCGCCGCGTGCCCCGGATCGATGAAGACGATGTCGTCGATGCTCGGCCGAGCCGTCCGCACAATGTCCGGATGTTCTGACCGCACCCGCTCCAGCAGCGGGCGCAGCGCCTCTCCGCCCTCGATCGCCGCAAGCGTCGCGGTGGTCGCCGCGGCCTCCGCGTCCGGGTCGGAGCCGCCCTGCCCACCGGTGAACGCCGTGGTGAAGGCGGCTCGGATCTGCTCGGCCGCCGTCTCCGGGTCGGCCGGCGGGACGCCGGGACGCGGCAACGCGAGCCCATCCGGCCACAGGACGACGGCCCGCTCCGCGGCCGCACGCACGAGGGCGGCGTCGACGACGGTCTCGCAGATCTGCAGCCCACGTGCCGGGAAGGCGGCCAGCAGGGTCAGGGGCCCGGGCGGCGGGAGCGGAGCGAGCCAGTAGCGGACCACCGCCCGCAGACCGGCCTCCGGGTCCGGCACCTCGCGCCCCGACACGACGAGCCCCACGCCGTCGCGGCCGGGTGCCGGCCAGGCGAACTCCCGGGGCCACGGCATGCTGCTCGCCGTGCGACCGTCGGCGAAGCGGACGGCGAACGGCACGATCATGCTCGCCGCGTGCTCCCAGCCGCCCGGAAGTGTGGGCTCCCAACCCGGCCCGCTGCCGTGCCGCAGCCGTATTTCCAGCGTGATCTCCACACCCATCGGGTAGGCGGACATACCGACGACGGCGACCGCGGTATCCGCATTCGCGCCGATAAGCTGCTGGACCGGGGCGACACCGGGAAGAAAGTGCGTCAGGTTGTGGCCGAACGGCAGCTGCCGCGCCCTGCCACCGCCCCAGGAACCGAAGTTCCGCGCCACCGCGGATGCTATGGAACTGGGCTCCGCGGAGGAGAAGTTCATGATCTCAGATCATGGCAGAGATCACCCGTTTCGGCGAGGTAATAAACGATGGATATCGCCGACCAGCCGGAGAGACCGTGCCTCGTCTACGCGCCCGAGTTCTCGACCGCATTGACCAGCTTGAAGGCACCGCGCGGGCCGTCCCCGGGCCGTCGATCTGGAATCCGCGGCAGGTCTCCGGCATGACCGGGGTCGCTCCCGCGACCGCCACGCACGTCGCCCGGTGGAACCCGAGCACTGTTCTCGCGCTGTGCGCCGGCGCCCGCGAGATCGTCGAGCTGCACGGCTACCAGCACGACTGCGAGGGCGAGAACGGGCCGTGGAGCGTTCCCGAGGGCCGGGTCTGCGCGACCCTGCGCGCCGCCGCCCGGATGCTCGGCGTCGATCCGGACCAGGGCTGAGCACGACGTATTATTCGCCGGACGATCAGCGACCTGGAGGAACGGACGATGGCTGTGCCTGCCGAGGAGCTGCTGCCAGGCACCCGCCGCGCCCTGCTGCACCGGCTGGCCGTCGGGCAGGCACAGGGGCGCACCCCCTCGCTGGTCGGCGCCGTCGTACGCGGCGGGCGACTGGTCTGGGCCGAGGGCCGGAGCATGATCGACGGGCACAGCCCGGACGCGGACGTCCAGTACCGGATCGGTTCGATCACGAAGACCTTCGTCGCGGTCCAGGTCATGCGCCTACGGGATGAGGGGGCGCTGGATCTGGCCGACCCGCTGGCCCGGCACCTGCCCGACCTCGCGGCCACGCCCACAGCCGAAGCCGCTGCCGCGGCAGCGACAGCGGCAGCGGCTGGCTTGGGGGCGGGGGCCGGGGCCACAGGCGGCGCCGGAGCGCTGACGATCGCCCACCTGCTCGGCCACACCTCGGGCCTCGCCTCCGAACCTCCCGGGCCCTGGTGGGAGCGCACCCCGGGAACGCTGCGGCCGCGGCTCGGTGACGTGCTCGACGAGCCGCCGCTGCGCCATCCGCCGGGCCGCCGGTTCCATTACTCCAACCCCGGGTTCGCGCTGCTCGGTGCGCTCGTCAGCCGGCTGCGCGGGCAGCCGTGGGGCGACACGCTGCACCAGGAGCTGCTGGCACCGCTCGGCCTGAGCCGGACGACGCTGCTCCCGCAGGCGCCGCACGCCGGTGGCTTCGCGGTCCATCCCTGGGCCGATGTGATGCTGCCCGAGCCTCTGCAGGACACCGGTGTGATGGCGCCGGCGGGCCAGCTCTGGTCGACCGCCGCCGACCTGGCCCGCTGGGCGGTGTTCCTGACCCGCGGTGACAAGGACATCCTGAGCGCCGACACCCTGGCCGAGATGCGCCAGCCCACCTCGGGCCCCGACAAGGCCGACGGCTGGACCACCGCCACCGGGCTCGGCCTGCAGCTGCGGCGGCACGACGGCCGCCTGCTGTACGGCCACGCCGGCTCGATGCCGGGATTCCTGGCCGGGGTCTGGGTGAGCCGAAGCGACGACGTCGCCGCGGTCGTCCTGGCGAACGCGACGGCGGGGCCCGCGGTCGCCCAGATCGCCGCGGACCTGATCCGGATCGTCGCCGAGCACGAGCCGCGCATCCCGGAGCCCTGGCGCCCGGTGTCCGCCGTCGACCCGGAGCTGCTGGCGCTCACCGGCCTGTGGCACTGGGGCCCGGCACCGCACCTGATGTACCTGCGCGCCGACGGCGGGCTGGAGCTCATCCCGCAGGGCCAGACGGGCCGCGGCTCCCGCTTCCGCGCCGAGCCGGACGGCACCTGGACGGGGTTGGACGGCTACTACGCGGGCGAGACCCTGCGCGTCGTCCGCGCGGCAGACGGCACCGCCGCCCACCTGGACATCGGCACCTTCGTCTTCACCCGCACGCCCTACGACCCCGGGGTGGACATTCCCGGCGGCATCGACCCGGACCCCTGGCAGGCCTACTGACGTCCCGGCGTCCGGGCGGGCTCGGCGGCGGTCAGCCGGTCAACGGCGTCGTTGAGCGCGCCCAGCTCGGCGGCGAGGGCCCGCACCCGGTCCGGCCCGAACTCGGCCAGCGCCTTCTTGAAGACCTCGGCCCGCAGAGCGCCTTCATGCGCGTACACCCGCTCGCCGTCCGGGGTCGCCCGCAGCAGGCGGCGCCGGGTACCGGGGGCCGGCAGGAACTCGAGGAGACCACGGCCGATCGCGGCCTTCACCTGGCGGCTGACCGTGGACTGCTCCAGTTGCAGCATCTCCTCCAGCTCCCGCATCGAGAGGGGGCCCGTTTCCGCCAGCGCCCAGAGGATCCGGAAGCTCGACCGGTCGAGGGTCGACTCCTCGGGTAGCTGGACCCGCCGCCGGCTGAGCCGCAGAACCTCGTTCCCGAGCGCCCGCAGCGCCTCGTCGTCGATCGACTCCCCCAGGCCCCCCGCCGACCTCAGATCCCCCGAGACCTCGGGTTCCGACCAGGCCCCGTGGTCAGGGTGCGGCGGGCCGGCGGTGTGGCTGCCGTCCATAGCATCCTCCAGTACGTGGAACACAAGCAGTACCAGACGCTAGACGGCGGTGACGACGTCTGCCTCGGTGGCCGGCGCTGCCGGCACCGCCGTGGCCGTGGCCGTGGTCGACCGCCGGCGGCGCGGAAGGAACGCGGCGAGCACGGCACCGGCCGACGCCGCGATGGCACCGATGCCGAAGCAGAGCGTGAACGCGCCCTCGCTGGGTAGCCGAATCCCCCCGAACGCGGTGGTGTTGCTGGCGAGCACGGTGCCCATGAGCGCGGCCGCCACGCTGCCGCCGACCGAGCGGGTGAGGGCGTTGAGACCGACCGCGGCCGCCGCGTCCTGGGGTGGTGTGGCGTCCAGGATGAGGGTGGGCATCGCGGCGTAGCCGATGCCGACACCGGCGGAGCCGACACACATGACGATCAGCAGCTGCCACGGGGCGTCCATGAGAACCACGCCCAGGCTGTAGCCGACGGCCAGGACCAGCGCGCCGATCACGAGGGTGATCCTCGGCCCGGTACTGCGGATCAGCCTGCTGGAGATCGGGGCGAACGCGAGCATCATCAGGCCGGCCGGAGCCATCCACAGCCCGGTGGCCTGCAACGACTGGCCGAGACCGTAGCCGGTGGCCGCCGGCAGCTGGAGCAGCTGCGGAATCACGATGGACTGCGCCATCATGCCGAAGCCGACCGCCAGGGCCGCGATATTGGTCATCAGCACCGGCCGCTTCGCGGTGGCCCTCAGGTCGACCAGCGGCTCGTCCTGACGCAGCTCGGCGAAGACCCAGAGCACCAGGACGGCCAGGCCGCCGGCGATCGCACCGAGGGTGCGGGCGTCGCCCCAGCCCCAGGCGGTGGCCTTGGAGATACCGACCAGGAACACGACCAGGCCCACCGCGAGGCCGAGCGCGCCCAGTACGTCGAAGCGCCCCTCGTGGCCGTCATGAATGTGCGGGATGGCGACAGCCGCGAGCACGAACACGACCGCGGCCACGGCCGTCGACACCCAGAACACGGTGTGCCAGCCACCGACGTCGACGATCCAGGCGGCCAGCGGAAGGCCGATCGCACCGCCGACACCCAGGGTGGCGCTCATCGCGGCCAGGGCCGTCGGCGCCATCCGCGGCGGGGTGATCTCCCGGATGAGCGAGATGCCGACCGGGATGAAACCGATCGACATGCCCTGCAGGGCACGGCCCACCAGCATCGGTGTGAGCGAGCTCGACAGCGCGCACACCAACGACCCGACGATGAGCGCACCCGCGCTCGCCATGAGCACCCGCTGCTTGCCGAACAGGTCCGCGAGTCGACCCGCGACCACCATGAACACCGAAGCGGCCAGCAGGGTGACGGTGACGACCCAGGCCGAGTTGGACGCCGAGGTGCCCAGCAGATGGGGCAGCTCGGTCTGCAGCGGGATCACCAGCGTCTGGGTGAAGGCGGTGGCCATCCCACCGATGCACAACGCGATCACCGACACGATCGGCGGCGCCTTCCTGGCACCCGAGGCAAGCGACATGATCCAACTTTCGTCCGCGCCTACATACTTGATACAAGCAATGTATGCATAGTACATACATGTAGTGCCGACGTCAGATCAGGCCGAGTGACAGGCGATACACCGCTGCAGCCGACGGGCAGGACCGTGCGGTCAGGTCGCCCCGACGGGGCGACAGTGCCGGGCGGGGCGGTACGCCGGGTCAGAGCAGGCCGTCGTCCGACAACGTCACGGTCTGCACGCGGTGGACGCCCCTCCTGCGGACGACGACGTCACCGGTCACCCGGACCCGGCAGGCGAGCCGCAGGTTGCCGACACCCGTGAGGTCGGGTGCGTCCACGACGTCCGCAGGAGCAGCGGCGCCCTCGATACCCGCGACGCCCTGGAGACCGCGAGGCAGCCCGCCGGAGAGCAGGGGCTCAAGGGCGCCGCACTCCGCGTCGTCGGGCGGGACGAGATGCTCGGCGCCACGGACGACCTCCAGGCGGCAGACCGTGCACGTCCCCTGCCCATGGCAGGTCGTGGGCCAGTGGTACCCGAGCCGCCACGCGGCCTCGATGACCGTCTCCCCGGGTTCGACCGTGAGCTCGGCACCGAGGGGCTCGACGCGCACCACCGGCCCACCCGGCCGCGGATCCGTCACGGCTCCATCATCGCGCGACCGGACGGCCGCGGGCAGCGTCCGCCGACCGCTTCAGACTGCTGCGGCAGCCGGGATCACAGCCGGCGGATACACCTGCTCGACGCGGTCGCGGTGGGTGTACATCTCCCAGTAGCACTCGGCCAGATCGTCGGGGTCCACCACGGGGAACCGCATGCCGTCGACGGTCAGGTCGCCCGTGGCGTCGGCTGCCGGGGCGTTCTCGCTGCGGGCGATGGCCGCCGCCACGGCGAGCGTGGCGGCGTAGACGCCGGTGCCGGCGAGCTCCGCGTGCAGGGAGTACACATAGTTGCGGGCGGCGGCCATCACCGGCCCCGGACCACTGAGGTTCGCCATCGCGTGCACCGCCGAGAAGCCCTGTGTCAGCAGGATCGCGCCGTCCGCGCGTTCGGTCATCTCCGGCAGCACGGCCTGGACGACCTCCACCGGGGTGAGCAGGAACAACGGGATCAGCGTCCGCAGGGTGGCCGCGTCCAGGCCAGCCGCGGGGGTGAAGTCAAGACCGGCCGGTACCGGCCCGTACTCCACGACGTCGATGCGACCGAAACGCTCCCGGATGGCCTCGACCAGCGCGGGCACCTGGGCGGGGTCGGTCAGGTCGGCGGGGAAGACGGCCGCCTCGATGCCCTCGTCGGCCAGTCGCGCCGCGAGCGCGTCGAGGCGGTCCCGGCGACGGGCCACCAGGGCCACCCGGAAGCCCTCGCGCCCGAAACGGTGCGCCAGCGAGACACCAAGCCCGGTCCCGGCACCGAAGATCGCAATCACTTTGGACACGGCGACTCTCCTTGCTTTCTCATTCGACTAAGTTGACCCATGGGTCAATTTCAGGTCGAACGGTAGCATGGAACTTGACCGTAGTGCCAAGTTAGCCCGGTGCCGGGGCAGCCGGGACCAGGGAGAGACCAGATGCGGGCCGACGCGCAACGAAACGCGGGCAAGCTACGGGAAGCCGCCGCCGAGCTCTTCGCCGAGCGCGGCCTGCAGGTACCCCTGAAGGAGATCGCGCGCCGGGCCGGCGTCAGCCACGGCACCCTCTACAACCTCTTCGGCAGCCGCGAGGCGCTCATCGATGAGGTGGTCGTCGACCTGGCCGCCGACCGGCTCGCAGCGGCGGCCCGGGACGCACTGGCCCATGAGGACGCCTGGGAGGGGTTCGCCTGTTACATCGAGAAGCTCTGCGAGCTACAGGCCACCGACCCCGCGCTCGCCGACGTGCTGAGCGGCCGCTACCCCGGCGCCGAGCGCCTGATGGACCTGTGCAGCCGGGCGAGCGCCGATTCGACGCGAATCATCCAGCGTGCGCAGGACGCCGGGGAGCTGCGCCCCGACTTCACCGGCGAGGACCTCGCCCTCACCTTCGGCGCCATCGCCCGCCTGGCCCGTGCCAGCGCTGGGACCAACACCGGCGCTGACACCGCCCCCGACGTCTGGCGGCGCAGCGTCGCCTTCCTCCTGGACGGCCTGCGCACCGGGGCCGCCCGCGGCCCGCTTCCTACCGGCCCCGCGACGCCACGACAGGCCTACGCGGTACTGAGCCGACTCTCCGGCATAGAGTAAATACTCACTACTTAGATCTCCGCCCGTCACCAGCACCCGCGCAGCCGTCGCATGGTCACGGATGACCAGGAGGCGGAACGCGGGGCCGGTGGGGCAGACGTCGGGAAGACCGACATCCGTGGAGCAGGGCCCGACGGGTCAGAGCAGCTCGAGGATGGTGGCGTTGGCCTGGCCGCCGCCCTCGCACATGGTCTGCAGGCCGTAGCGGATGCCGTTGTCACGCATGTGGTTGACCAGCGTCGTCATGATCCGGGCACCGGAGCCACCAAGCGGGTGGCCGAGCGCGATCGCGCCGCCGAGCGGGTTGACCGCCTTGGCATCGGCGCCGATGTCGGCGAGCCAGGCGAGCGGTACCGGGGCGAACGCCTCGTTGACCTCGAACGCGCCGATGTCGTCGAGCTTGAGCCCGGACCTGGTGAGCGCCTTCTGGGTGGCGGGGATCGGCGCGGTCAGCATGATCACCGGGTCGCTGCCCGCGAGGACGGCGGTGTGGATCCGGGCGATCGGCCGGAGGCCCAGCTCGGCGGCCTTCTCACTGGTGGTGATCAGCAGCGCCGCCGAGCCGTCGGAGATCTGGGAGGAGTTCGCGGCCGTGATCACGCCGCCGTCCTCCACCGTCCTGAACACGGTCTTCAGCTTCGCGAGCCCCTCGACGGTGCCGCCGCGGCGGATGCCCTCGTCCTTGCTGATGACCGTGCCGTCGGCCAGCGTGACCGGTGCGATCTGCGCGTCGAACCGGCCCTCGTCCTGGGCGGCGGCGGCCTTCTCGTGCGAGCTGACCGCGAACTCGTCGCACTGCGCCCGGGAGAAGCCCCAGCGCTCGGCGATCATCTCGGCGCCGACGCCCTGGTCGGGGAAGGCGTTGTTGTAGCGGGCGAGGTAGCGCTCGCCGAACGGCACCTGGCCCATCAGCGCGCTGCCCATCGGCACCCGGGACATCGACTCGACACCACCGGCGATGACGAAGTCGTAGTGGCCGGCGACCACCCCGGCGGCGGCGAAGTGCACCGCCTGCTGGGACGACCCACACTGCCGGTCGACGGTCACACCGGTCACCGTCTCCGGGAAGCCTGCGCCGAGCGCCGCGTTACGGCCGATGTCGAATGTCTGCTCGCCGACCTGGCCGACGCAGCCCCAGACGACGTCCTCCACGAGAGCCGGGTCGACGCCCGCGCGCTCGACCAGCGTGGCCAGCACATGCGCCGACAGGTCCGTCGGGTGCACACCCGACAGCCCTCCGTTCCGCTTGCCGACCGGCGTCCGCACCGCCTCGACGATCACCGCATCACGCATGACGACGTCCCCTCAGTTGGCCAGCGTTGCTGAGTATGCATTCACTCTTGCAGGCGATGCAAGTGGTGGCTAACCCAGCGCGGGCACGATGCTATTCGCCCGCCGGCCGTCACGGAGGTCCACCGACTCCGCCGCCAGCGCCACCGTCAGACGGGCTGGCCGATCGGACGGATCGTCACCGTGTTGAGGTCGACGCCTGCCGGCTGGTCGAGCGCGAAGCCGATCGCCTCGGCCACCGAATCCGGGCTCATCGCGATGGGGGGGGCCTGGCCGTGCCAGAACGCGGTGTCGATCATGCCTGGGTTCACGACCGTGACTCCGATGCCGCGGGTCGTGGCGTGCAGGCGGAGGTTCTCGGCGAGGCCGACCACTGCCCACTTCGTGGCGGAGTAGAGGTTGCCCGGGCTGTTCTTGATTCCGGCCACGCTGCCGATGAGCACCAGCCGGCCGCGGGACCGCTCGAGGTGGGACAGGGTCGCCTCGGCCAGCAGAGCCGGGCCGAGCACGTTGGTGAGCACCATCGGTGCCCAAAGCCGCGGATCGCCGCCGTCGATGACGCCGGCACCGCCCGTCCGGAAATGATCCGCGGACGCGCCGCCCGCGTTCGCGACTGCCGCGTCGAGCGACCCGAAGCGCTCCACCGTGCTGGTGACCGCCGTGTTCGTGGAGTCCCAGTCGGAGGCATCCGCTATCAGACCCAGCACGCGGTCCGCGTGGCCGACTTCGTCTAGGAAGGCCTTGAGCCGACCGGGGTCGCGCCCGGTGACGGCGACCCGGTGGCCACGCCCGAGCAGGAGCCGAGCGGTCGCGGCGCCGATCCCGCTCGTGCCACCGGTGATCAGGACCGTCTTTCCAGCGACCGGCGATGCGCCCGAGTCAGTGAGTGTGTCAGTGAGGAAGGTGCTCATGGCGTCCACTCTGTGGCGCGGCGCGGACCCCCGACAGTTGCTTCCAAAGGTGGGGACGCCATCCCCTGGCAGGCAGCGGGTCGCCCAGGGAGGCTACGGTTATGGCGAACGCGAGGTACTCCCAGCTCGGTGGCTTCCTGCGTTCGCGACGCGAGCGGATCCGCCCCGAGGAAGTCGGGCTCGCGCCCGGCCCGCGGCGCCGCGTCCCCGGTCTGCGTCGCGACGAGGTCGCCGTTCTCGCCGGTGCCTCGGTGGAGTACTACACCGAACTCGAGCGCGGTGCCGGTTCGCAGCCCTCCGACCAGATGCTCGCCGCGCTCGCCCGCGCCCTGCGCCTCAGTCGCGACGAACGCGACCATCTGTACCGGTTGGCGAACCGCCCGATCCCGCACCAGGGCGGGACGGCGGCACACGTCCACCCCGCGATGCTCGACCTGCTGACGCGAATCGACGGGACCCCGGCGATGGTGAGCACCGACCTGCACACCGTTCTGGTCCAGAACCCACTCGCCATCGCGATGCTCGGCGACCTGTCCGCGCACCACGGCCGCGCGGCGAGCTTCATCTACCGATGGTTCACCGACCCGACCGCGCGGCAGATCTACCCGCGGGAGGACCTCGCCCCGCAGTCACGCTCGTTCGTCGCCGACCTGCGCGCGGCAGTCGGGCGACGCAGCCCAGGAGACACCGAGGCGACCAGGCTGGTGGACGAGCTACTGCAGCAGTCGCCGGAGTTCCAGGCGCTTTGGGCCGACCAGGACGTGGAGGTGCGCAGAGACGAGCGCAAGCGAATCGTCCACCCCGCCGTTGGCCTGCTCGACCTCAACTGCCTCAGCCTCTTCAGCGAGGACGGCCGCCAGCGTTTGCTCTGGTTCACCCCACGTGCCGGGACCGACACCGCCGAGAAGCTCGCGCTGCTGACCGTCGTGGGCACACAGGCGCTGCAATGCGAACCAGTCCGATGAACCGATCGAGCAGGTACCGGGTGACGCCTGGCGGGTGATCCGTTTCGCGCCGCCGGTTCCGGCGCACAGCACGCACGTTCGGCATACCCGCACGCCGGCGATGTTAGAAGTCTGTTGAAATTCGCGGCGCCGGCGTGAGAGTTCTGTGAGAAGCCCTTTCCTTCGCGTGCCCACGGGAAGTCCAATACTCGCTGCCCGTCGGCGATGACGAACAGAGAGGACATTCCGATGACCCTGGGTGACGCAGCTCCCGCCACACGGGGTGCCGACCCGACGAGAACCACGCGGGTCGCACCGCTGAACTGGCTGACCGCACGAAATCTTTCCGATCTCGGCGAGCTGACCGCACGCTGGCTCGAGGGCACCGTCGCCACCGGGCCCGCTTTCGGCGGGGCGCTGGACGAACAGACCCGGACAATCGCACCACGGCTGGCCTCGATCAACCGCCGCGGCCTGGTGACCCTCGCCTCCCAGCCCGCTCAACGCATTGCGGACGGATACGGCAGACGTGCGTTTGTCGAGGGGTTCATCGACGAACCCCGCGCGCTGACGGTCAGCCGCATGCTGCTGGGCACGGACATCATTCTTCTCATCAGGCCCCCGGCATGGTCGGCGACGCACAGGAGCATCCGGCCCGCGCGACCCGCCGAAATCACGGTCGAGATCAGCGCCGGCATGCCACTCACTCGGGCCGGAAACTGCCATACCTATGCGGACATCAAGTATCTCTACGGCATGTGCGGCGGATGCAGCCGGCGCGCCGTGGCGAGCCTGGGTCATGCCTGCCAGGTCACGGCCATCGACCCCGTGTGGGGGCGTCCGGACTATCTGTGGGAGGCACTGAGCCTCGCCCTGACATCGACCGGGCCGGGCCGCCCACCGGCGAGAGCGATCATCGCACCCCGCTGACACGCTGAGGCAGGCCCATCTGTGYGAGAACTGCCCGCCCCAACGGCTCGCCTGGATCGCCGAGGGTCTCAGGGAGATCGAAGTGGTTCCGGCCGGGCACCACGAGATCGACCGGCGCGGTGCCGTATTCGGTCAGTGCCGAGAGGAACTGCCGGTGCTGGGCGGCGAAGGCGGACGTCTCGTTCTCGCCCCGAGCGATGACCAACGATGGGAGGGAGCCGGTTCCGCGGAGCCGGTGGACCGGGCTGTTGCGGGCCGCCTCGGCGGCGGTGAGCCTGATCTGCTCACCCACGTACGTGTGGCGCAGCGGTTCCAGATCGTAGATCCCGCTGAGCAGGCAGGCACCACGGATCACGCCGGTGGGGCGCAGCGGGGCGGGGAGCCATCCGTCCACCAGGCACATCGCGGCGAGATGGGCCCCGGCGGAGGAACCGCTCAGGAAGATCCGCCGAGGGTCGACACCCAGCGGGGCGGCATTCCGAAACAGCCACAGCACGGCCTCGCGGACCATCGCGACGATCTCGTCCAGCCGGTTCGCTGGCGCGAGACCGTAGCCGAGCGCGGCGAAGGCCGCGCCGCGCGAGACGAAGTCCGGAGCGGCGAAGGACGACTCGGCCGCGCTCAGCTCCTGCCAGTAGCCCCCGTGGATGAACATCTGCAGCGGCGCTCCGGGTTCGGGACCGGGCACAGCCGCCGGCAGTGCCGGCAACACGGGCAACGCGGGGAAGAAGTGCAGAATCCGGTCGGGGCCGGGGCCGTAGGGGATCTCCCGCCAGGCCAGGTCGGCGCGGGCCCGGGCCGAACCGTCCGCGTACCCGCGCAGGCAGGCCCGCAGGTCCGGCACGGTGAGGCTGGGCGAGTACGCCCGGTCGCGCAGGGCTCGTTCACCAGCCGCGTCAGAGTCAGCCGCGTCGGAGTCAGCCGCGTCGGCGTCGGTCATACGGGGGCCGGTCATGCCGGGGCCGGGCCACTGAAGCAGGTTCGCGCTTCCCAGAGCTCCGGGTAGAACTTCAGCTGGGCCCGGCCCGCCAGGTACGTCGCGCCCGCGCTGCCAGCCGTCCCGGGTCTCACCCCCAGCTGTCGTAGCACCGTCAGCTGATGGCGCTGACGCCAGCTCGACCACATCTGATCGTGGCCGATCAGGGCTTCGGAGAGCTCCCACAGCTCGCTGTACCGATCACCGCCGGCGGCGATCTCGCACAGCGCCGCGGATCGCTGCGACGCGGTGGCGGCGGGGAAGCCGGCGCTGGTCAGCAGGACGACGAAGGCGTCCCACAGATCCGGTTCGGCCAGCCGCCGGCTCAGCCGCCGGTGGTCCTCGGCGGTCAGCCAGCCGGCCCGGGCCAGCCAGCCGTGGTCGTCGGCGCCGGAAAGGAACTCGATCTCACGGAACTGTGCCGACTGGAAGCCGCTGGACGTCCCGAGCGAGCCGCGGAACTCCAGGAAACCGTGCGGGGTCATCGTGTCGACGACATCGATCTGGTTCACCAGCACGCGCTCGATCTCATGGCAGCGGCGCAGCCGCAGGCGGGCGCGGTACGTGTCGCCGCCGAGCATTCTGTCCCGGACATCGGCCAGCTCGAACAGCAGAACCTTGAACCAGAGCTCGTACACCTGGTGAACGGCGATGAAGAGCAGTTCGTCGTGGGCGACCGGAAGGCTCCTGCAGCGCTGCTGGTCGAGCATTTCGGTGAGACGAAGATAGCCGGCGTACGTGAGACCGTCGTCCTGGCCGACCGAAGCCTGATCGACAGAAACCTGGCCGACAGAAACCTGGCCGGCAGAAGGCTGCACGATGGCGATGTCCTCACTCGATTCCATGGGCGGCGAAGGTCTCTCTCACTGCGGGAAGGTCGAGAACACCGGCGGATTCGCACATACGCCGGGTGGCCTGCGCGACCGTGCCGATCCGGCTGGTGGTGGCGGTGCCGCCGTAGACGTCCCGGAGCACGCTGTCGGCGGTGGATTCGTCGAGGCCGGCGAGCAGGAGGGACGATCGGACGGGGGCGGCGTCCCAGGCGATGCAGGCCTCGATCAGGGGTGGCAGCGCGTGGCCCACCCGGGTCCGCAGGGCGGGTTCCAGCTGAGACCACAGCAGGTGGAAGAAGCCCGCGAAGAAACGATGGTGGCGACCCTCGTCACGGGCATGGTCCCGGGTGACGTCCCGGACCGCGGTGACCACCGCGGGATTCGTCGGAACCTCGTTGAGAACCGCGGTTATCAGCGTTTCGAACACGACCGTCTGCAGCAGGTGGGCGAGCACCGGCTCTTCGGGGAGAATGGTGTCCGCGGCCAGGTCGAGCTGTTCGACGAAACCGCCGTAGTCCCACCGGGGAATCGGGATCCCGGTGACGGTGGCGATCTGGTCGGCCAGGTCGAGGCTGTTCAGGGAGTGATAGCCCTCGTCGCAGTAGATCCTGTAGGCGTCCAGCCGGTGGGAACGGGGCACCTCGAAACCGAGCCGGTTACCGGCGATCAGCTCCGCACCGCGGTTCACGACCCGGGTTTCCAGCTCGGTGGCCGACAGCAGGAACTGGTACAGATGCCGGACGGTGAGTTCCCGCGACGCGGAGTCCGGCAGCGTACGGACGGCCTCGTGGGCCAGGTAGGGAACCAGCTCGGGGGGAAAGAACACCAGCCCCTCCTCCAGCTCCCGGTGGAAGGTCCGCCGGGTTCCGCCGCGCACCCCGGCCGCGTCGTACCAGTCCTTCATCGGCGCACCCGCGCCCGATCGGTGCGGCTTCGCCGTCATCGCGGGCCCTCGGCGCGCTCATACCGGCGGCCGGGGGCGGAACCGGACGCGAAAGCGGGCTCGGGCTCGGCCACAGATGCGGATGCGGATGCGGATGCGCGCAGGCTGCCGAGCAGGCGGGCGATGCGGTCGACGCCCTGCGACACGACCGCCGTCGAGGTCGCGAAGCAGAGCCGGAACCAGCCCGGATCCGGGCTGGCGAAGAGGCGGCCCGGCAGCACGTTGACGCGGGCCTCGTCGAGGATCCGCGCCCACAGCTCGTCCTCGGCGGCGAAGGTGGGCTCGGTCAGCCACCCGCGCAGATCGACCCACAGCGAGAAACCCGCCTCCACCGGGACGAAGGGAAGGCCCGCGGCCGTCAGCAGACCAGCCGCCGAGCCGTAGGCGCGACCGAGCCGGCGACGGCTCTGGGCGAGGAAACMGGCCACCCACTCCCGGTCGGCGAGCAGGTCCCGCAGCAGGGCCTGGGTGTCGGTCGAGGTCGCGGCGAAGTAGGCGAGCGCCCGCGCCGCGGCGCAGACCTGCGGGTCCGGGCTGCACAGGACGCCGATCTTGAGGCCGGGCAGTCCGAAGTCCTTCGCGAAGCCCCACACGACGTGGACCCGTCCGGTTCCGGCCGCCCCCACCTCGGGGTCGAGGGCGCTCACGAACCCGCTGTTGTCACCGAACACCGAGTTCGCGTAGATCTCGTCCACGACGACGTCCACCCCGTGCCGCGCCGCGACCGCCACGATCTCGCGCAGGACCCGCGGGGGCAGGACGTGACCGACCGGGTTGCCGGGTGACGCGAGGGCCACGGCACGGACGGTGACCCMACCTGCCCGCGCCTCGGCCAGGGCTTCGTCCAGCACGTCGGGCGCTACCTGGAAGCCCTGGTCAGCCCGCACGGGCACGGGTAGCAGCCGGGCTCCGGAACGCCCGACCAGATCGACGTCGAACGCGCTGTAGTAGGGGGCGGGCACGACGATCGCCTCGCCCGGGTCGCACAGGACGGTGGCGATGACGTCGAGGGCACCGGTCACGCCGCTGACGACGACGAGGTGGTCGGGGTCGATCTCCGTCCGGCAGACGCCGGTGAGGAAGCGGGCGAGCTCCTGACGGAAGGCGTCGGTGCCGTGCAGCGGGCCGTAGTGGGTGTCCGCGGCGGTCAGCGGCCGGCGGGCGGTCAGCCGCGGGGCCAGCAGGTCCCAGACCAGGCGGTTCTCCGCCGTCCCGAGGTTGATGTACCCGTCGGGGCGCAGCCGCGCGTCGTAGGGGTACGCCTCGGCGCGGAAGTGGGCGACGGCGATCGCCGGTGGCTGGGCGGCCAGCGCCGCCGCGCGCCTCGACACCATCACAGACCCACCGGGCGTCGACCCGGGGCCTCGTAGGCTTCCGCTCCGGTCTCCGCTCCCGTCTCCGCGTGCCGCCCGGTGAGCTGCCGCCCGGTGAGCAGCCCCGGATGCACGCCCAGGCCCATCGACGCGTCGACGACCGCGCCGTGCAGAACACCGGAGCCGTCGGCGCACAGCCACCACACCAGCTCCGCGATCTCCTCCGGCCGGATCAGCCTGCCCTTCGGCAGATTCGCCTCGAGGTCGAGCCGGGCCCGCGGCGACAGCCCGTCAAGCGTGCTTTCCCGCAGCATCGGGGTGTCGACCGCGCCCGGGCAGACCGCCATCACATCGACCGGGGAATGCGCCGTCTGGGCCGCGAGATGGCGAGTGAGGTAGGTCAGCGCCGCCTTGCTCATTCCGTCGACGATGTCGAAACCGGGAAACTGGGCCAGGCCGCCGCCGACACTGGAAATATTGATGATCTTCCCGTGGCCGCGCTCCAGCATCCCCGGCAGAACCTGCCGGATCAGCCACAGCGGGCCGATGCTGTTGATCCGCAGAAACGCCTCGTCCCGGTCGAGTGGATCCGCGACGTACCGGTCGATGCTGCGGGTACCCACAGCCGCGTTGTTGACCAGTACGTCGACCGGCCCGGGGAGCGCCGCGAGCAGGCTGTCGTGGCTTTCCCGCTCCCCCTGGCGGAACTCGAAGGCACGCACCTCGCCGCCACTGCCGCCGCGCAGGTCCTTCGTGATCGATTCCGCGGCGTCCCGCCTGGAGTGATAGGTGAACCACACGTTGTCCCCGGCGCGGGCGAACCGCGCCACGGTGGCCAGCCCCACTCCACTCGACCCGCCGGTCACCAGAACGTTTCGCGGCATCGCGTCCTTTCCTGAGGCATCGCCAGGGGCCGGGTCTGCCATGCCCCGCGATCAGGGCACGCAGGAACAGGCGGGTCGGACGAGGCGTGCCGTTCGGGCCGAAAACGTGTCGGCTGCGACGACACAGGTGATCCATATCCGCAGAGGCGAACTCTAGCAGCAGTTTTGCTCCGCATCTGCGGATTCGTGACCTGCGAAGCAGCAGTAGCACCGCTGGACAGCGCGGCCACCCGGCGCCATCCTAAGCGGGCGCTTACCTAAGGCGCCCACCAAAGCTGATCACGGATGGGAGACGGTCGCATGCCTGAGGCAGTCATCGTCGCTGCGGCTCGCACGCCGATCGGTCGCGCGGGCAAAGGGTCCCTGAAGGACCTCCGGCCCGACGACCTCGCGGCCTTCATCACGCGGGCCGCCGTCGAGAAGGTGCCCGGGCTCGACCCGAACAGCATCGACGACCTGCTCCTCGGCTGCGGGCTGCCCGGCGGCGAGGCGGGCAACAACATGGGCCGCGTGGTCGGCGTCCTCAACGGGTGGGATGCCGTTCCCGGCGCCACCATCACCCGTTACTGCTCGTCCTCGGTGCAGACCACCCGGATGGCCTTCCACGCGATCAGGGCCGGGGAGGGCGACATCTTCCTCTCGGCCGGCGTCGAGACCGTCTCCCGGTTCGCCAAGGGCACCTCCGACCACATCCCCGACACCGTCAACCACCTCTTCGACGACGCGCAGACACGCACCGCGGCGACGGCCAAATCCAACGAGACCTGGCACGACCCGCGCGTGGACGGGCTGCTCCCCGACGTCTACATCGCGATGGGCCAGACCGCCGAGAACGTCGCCACGCTGCGCGGCATCTCCCGCCAGGAGATGGACGAGTTCGCCGTCCGCTCGCAGAACCTCGCGGAGAAGGCCATCGCGGACGGATTCTGGGCCCGGGAGATCACCCCGGTCACCACACCGGACGGCACCGTCGTCACCGCCGACGACGGCCCCCGCGCGGGCGTGACCTACGAGGCCGTCTCCCAGCTCAAGCCCGTCTTCCGCGAGAGCGGCACCGTCACGGCAGGCAACTGCTGCGCGCTGAACGACGGCGCCGCGGCGGTCGTCGTCATGTCCGCCAGCAAGGCCGCCGAGCTCGGCCTCACCCCGCTGGCCCGGATCGTCGCCACCGGCGTCTCCGGCCTCTCACCCGAGATCATGGGCCTCGGCCCGGTGGAAGCCTCGAGGCGGGCACTCGCCCACGCGGGCATGACCATCGACGACATCGACCTCGTGGAGATCAACGAAGCCTTCGCCGCACAGGTGATCCCGTCCTACCGGGACCTCGGCATCGACATCGACCGGCTCAACGTCAACGGTGGCGCGATCGCCGTCGGCCACCCGTTCGGCATGACCGGCGCCCGCCTGCAGAACACCATGCTCAACAGCCTCGACTGGCACGACAGGACGACCGGTCTCATCACGATGTGCGTCGGTGGCGGCCAGGGCATGGCCCTCATCCTCGAACGCCTCTGATCCCTCGAACACCCCGGCCCGCGAACACCCCCGGCCCGCGAACACCCCCGGCCCGCGAGCGCCTCCGGCCCGCGAACGTTTCGGAGCACGGGACTCGGCCGGTGAAGGCGAGTCCCGTGCTCAGAGCGTGAAAGTGAGCGCCAGCGCGCCGGCGACCAGCACCGCGGCGGAGAGCACGTAGCGGGAGACGAACGTCCAGCACTGGACGGTGCCCGCCGCCGTGCCGCTCACCGCGCGCAGCTCGACGTACGGTTCGGGACCGCGCAGATACCAACCGGTCACCTCGACGTCCTCGCCGACGAAGGAGCTGGCACGGGTGGCTCCGAACAGCAGGCCGGCCCCCGGCAGCGGATTGTCGTATTCGAGGGTCACGATCCCGCTGCCGTCGTCGAGAACCAGATCCGATGAGGCCACGAATCCGCCTCGGCCGACAATCGTCCCCCGCAGCCTGACCGGTATCGCGGAGACCGGGCCGGCGTCGAGGCGGTCCAACAGGTCGGCGACCCGCGCGACCGGCTCCGGGGTGCCCAGCGGCGCCCGCAGCGTCGCGCGGATCACCAGCAGCACCCCGGCGGCCGCCACCAGCGCGGAGACCAGTGTCAGGTTGGCCTGGCCAGGATCGCCCTTGAAGGCGAGGAAGGCGGCGCCCAGGCAGAGCCATCCGCCGAAGTGCACCGGCAGCTCCGCCAGGAACTGCGCTCGGGCCCGCAGGCGCTCCTCGGCACTCGCCTGCGCCGCGGTCCGCACCCCGCGCCACACCCGAGGAGCGCCGGGCAGGCCACTCGCCTCCAGGGCCGCGATCCGGGTCGCGACCAGCGGATGGGTGGACAGCAGCTCCTGCCAGCGGGCCCAGGGGCTGGTGACCTCGAAGCGCAGCGCCCGTACCAGCCGCTCCGGTGGCAGCTGCGGCCCGGCCGGGTCCAGCGACGGCGCCGAGCCGGCACTGGCGATGCCGAGCGCGCCGACCGCTCGGGTCCGGCCCTCCTTACGGGCCAGACGCCGGGCCTCCCGATGGTGGTCGTTCTCGCGGAGGTCCGCGACGCGCTCGGCGAGAGCCCGGTCCCGCTCCCCCATCCCGTACACGATCTTCACCAGCGCCGAGCACAGGGCGTCCCCGTCACCGGTCGCCGCGCAGGAGGCGTGATCGGCTCCGAGCTCCCGGGCCCGGGAAAGGCCGAGCAGCGCCAGCTCGGAAATCAGGTAGACGACGAATCCGAGGATCCTGACCGGGTCGTTCCCGCCGGACTGGTCGCCACCGCGCGCTCCGGCCGTGACGTAGTACAGCAGGGCCGGCACCACCGACGCCGCCGTCATCACCGCGAAGTCGCGGTTGCGGATGTGGCCGATCTCGTGCGCCACCACGGCTTCGACCTCGCGGTCGTCAAGGCGGTCGAGCAACCCGCGGCTGATCCACACCCGGGCGCCCCGCCGCGTGTGGYCGAAGGTGAAGGCGTTCGGGTCGCCGTCCTCGACGATGCCGAGCCGGACCAGCGGAACTCCGGCCAGCTGGCACTGCCGGGCGACCATCGTGGCGACCGGCTCGTCGCTGAGATACCCGTCCTCGCCTCGTGCCAGCTCGTGCGCCGGCACCAGCCATTCCACCAGCCGCGGCCCCACCAGGAACTGCACGACGGCGAGGACCGCCACCACGGCCAGCGGCACGAGGAAAGGCACGGGGGTGAAGAAGGTGAGCAGCCAGCAGCCCACAATCAGTACGCCGCCCAACAACGACAGCCCGGCCGCCGAACGCCGCCAGACATACCCTGCCACGCCCGCCCCCTGAACTTGCCCGAGCATACAAACGGGACTGCCGAGCCGAGTAACGCTACTGCGAACCGGATCCGGGCGCAGCAGAATTGCGCAGCTGAATTCGCGCACTGTCCAGTGGCGCCGCGGTGGGACGGGTCAGGTTGTCGCCGCCCAGGACAGTCGCAGGTTTACTCCGCGTCCAGCACGATGCCGTTATGTCTGACGCCGACGTTCATGTCGCGGACACCGTCCAGTGGTCCTGCGGTGGTCTGATGCGTTTTGCCCCCGACAACCGTTGATGGGGGCTGTTCGCGCAATCGGAGGAAGCGTGGCCGCTGGTAGTGCTCATGGCGTCGGGCCGGCGACGGTCCGTCGCGGATGGGGGATGATCGCCGTCGCGGTGCTGGTCGCCGTCGCGGTGGTGATGGGCTCGACCCGGCCCGCCATGGCCGCCGACCCGCCACCGGCCAGCTTCACGGTCGACATCCCGCTCCCCGACAACTGGGACCACGCGACGGCACAGGCCTGGGCGGACGACCTCAACACCCGCCACGCGCTCCTGAGCGACTCGATCAAGGAGCAGCTGGACGCCTACCGGGCGGACCTGCCGGGCGCGCCGACCGAGACCTGGCACGACTTCGACGGCTCCGCCGCCGTGACGGGCTCCGGACTGTCGCTCACGGTTCAGGTGAACGAGGTGCAGGCAACCGACCTCGAGTGGCTGCGGGACATCGGCCTCCTCCTCGCCACCGCCGCGATGGTCTATGCCATCCGTTTCGCCTGTATGGCCGCTGCCACCGGACCGCTGGGGGCGGCCGCCCCCGTGCTCTGCACGCCGCTCGGCGGATTCTTCGGGACGCTCATCGGCGGTGCGATCAGGAACGCGGTCACCGGCCAGCTGCACAACTGGAAGGCATGGGCCATCGTTCTGGGCGCCGCCGTCGGGGCCGCCGTTCTGGGCTACGGCTGGGAAGGCTGGCTCAACCCCCTGGTCAAGGCGCAGGGCCCGAACTGGATGGCCTCGGCCGGTGGGGTCCTGCGCAATCTCGGGCAGAAGATCAAATTCTGGGCGCCCGCGACCGGGGATGCGATCGCCAGCACTGGTGACGGCCTGGCCGCGAACGCCGACGACATCGCGCTCGGCATCGTGGAGGGTGTGGAACAGGCGGGCGCCAACCCGACGAACCTGCGCGTGCTGCCGCTGGGTGACTCGATCACCTACGGCGTGGGGACGTCGGACAACTCCAGCTACCGGGCCAGGCTGTGGAGCCTGCTCGACCCCAGGGTGGACGACCTGGACTTCGTCGGCTCGGTGGATACCGGCCAGCTGCCCGACACGGACAACGAGGGCCACCCCGGCTGGACGATCAGCCAGATCAGCCAGATCGCGGCCTGCACGGTCCGCACCTACCAGCCGAACATCGTCACGCTGCACATCGGCACGAACGACATGGCGCGCAACGTCTCGGTGGCCGGTGCCCCGGACCGGCTGCGCACCCTGCTGCGCAGGATCTTCGAGGCCGCCCCGAGGACGACGGTCATGCTCGCCACGCTCATTCCGTCCACGACACCGGCGACCATGAACCGCATCCAGGCGTACAACGCCGCCATCCCGGGGATCGCGGCCGAGTTCCGCGCCACCGGGCGGATGGTCCACGTGGTCGACATGGGCGCGGTCACCCCCGGGGACATGACCGACTCGTTGCATCCCAACGCGACCGGTTACCGGAAGATGGGCGACGCCTTCAACGGCGCGATCAACGAGATCCTGACGAAGGGCGGGTTCGGCGTCACGCAGCCGGCCGACTTCTTCGTCGACGCCTGCGGTGGGACGACGGGCGGCGCCGGTGGCACCACCGGGGCCGTCGACCCGTCAGCCAACCTTGACAACGGCTGGAGCCCGATGGGGGTCGTCGCCTCCGGCGCCGGACCGCGGGCGCAGGTGCGGTTCGCCGACCTCAACGGCGACGGTCGGGACGACTACCTCCTCGTCGGTGACCAGGGCCAGGTCCAGGCCTGGTTCAACACTCCCGGTGGCAGCGGTGGCATCTCCTGGCAGTCGAGGGGCCAGGTCGCCTCGGGCTCCGGCCCGCGTGACTCGGTGCGCTTCGCCGACATCAACGGTGACGGCCGCGACGACTACCTCGTCGTCGACAGCGCGGGTGTGGTGCAGGGCTGGCTCAACGTCCCCGGCGGGGGCGGCGGGGTGTCCTGGGACTCCCAGGGCGTCGTCGCCACCGGTGTCGGCGCGACCCGCGACGAGGTGCGCTTCGCCGACATCAACGGTGACGGCCGCGACGACTACCTCGTCCTCGACGGCGCGGGCGTGGCGAAGGGCTGGCTCAACAACCGCAGCGCGAGCGGGATGTCCTGGGGCTACGCCGGTGTGGTCGCCGCCGGTGTGGGTGCGACCCGCGACGAGGTGCGGTTCACCGACCTCGACGGTGACAGCCGCGACGACTACCTGGTCGTGCAGGCCCAGGGCCAGGTGCGGGCCTGGTTGAACACCTTCAGCGAGTCCGGCGCGGGCTGGCTGGTCCAGGGCGAGATCGCCGGCGGTGTCGGTGCCTCCCGGGCCGACGTCGAGTTCGCCGACCTCACCGGCGGCGGCAGCAGCGACTACCTGGTGGTCAACAGCACCGGCCAGGTCACGGCGTGGCGCAACGACGTCTTCGGCCAGGAGGACCGGTGGGACTACCAGGGCACCGTCGCGAGCGGGGTCGGCGCCACCCTGCCCGAGGTGCGGTTCGCCGACCTCAACGGTGACCGCAAGGACGACTACCTGGTCGTGAGCGAGCAGGGCGCGGTGCGGGCCTGGCTGAACAACCGTGGCGGCAGCGGCTCGCCGTGGACCTATCTGGGCCAGGTCGCCGCGGGGGCCGGGCCGCGGGAGTCGGTGCGCTTCGCCGACCTCAACGGCGACAACCGGGACGACTACCTCGTGGTCAGCACATCAGGGCAGGTGCAGGCCTGGTTCAACGCCGGCAGCGGCAACAGCGTGTCCTGGCAGGCCAAGGGCGTGGTCGCCGCGGGCTCCGGGGCTCGTGACACGATCCGGTTCAGCGACATCGACGGCGACAACCGGGACGACTACCTCGTCGTCGGCACCGGTGGGCAGGTGCAGGCCTGGCGCAACGTCGCCGGCGGCAGCAGCGGGGTGTCCTGGCAGGCCCAGGGCGAGATCGCCGCGGGGGTCGGCCTGCCCGCCTCGATGATCACCTTCGCCGACATCGACGGCGACCGCCGGGGCGACTACCTGGCCGTCAGCGAGAGCGGACGGATCTGGGCCTGGCGGAACAACCGCGGCGGCGGCGGCGCGACGTGGCTCACCCAGGGTGAGATCGCGACCGGCGTCGGCGCGACCCGCGACCAGCTCCACCTGACCGACTACAACGGTGACGGCCGCGACGACTACCTGGTGTCCGACAGCGCGGGCGTGGTCAGGGGCTGGACCAACAACGGCCTGGTACGCAAGGGCTGACACTCGCTGACGACAGGGCCGGCCGGACCGCTGATATCGCGAGCGGTCCGGCCGGCTCGGTGTAGGGCCACTCCGGCCACTCCGGCCACTCCGGCCGATGCGCCGGACTCCGGACTACACGCCGCGGAAGCGGTTGATTGCCGTCAGGTGACGAGCCCGGGTCTGCTCGTCACGAACACCCAGCCCCTCCTCCGGCGCCAGACACAACACCCCGACCTTCCCCTGATGCGCGTTGCGATGCACATCGAACGCCGCCTGCCCCGTCTCCTCCAACGCATACACCCTCGACAACGTCGGATGGATCAACCCCCGCGCCACCAACCGGTTCGCCTCCCACGCCTCCCGATAGTTCGCGAAATGCGACCCCACGATCCTCTTCAGACTCATCCACAGATACCGGTTGTCGTACTCGTGCATGAACCCACTCGTCGACGCACACGTCACGACCGTCCCACCC